>CAZNET010000499.1:0-2531 GCA_964571885.1 uncultured Pirellulales bacterium | reverse complement strand
TCTCAATCATCGCTTTAATAACCCCGTCGGCGTAATTGGCGACCATTTCGAAAGCATCCTTGCTTTTTTCAAGGATAAACCTGTGCGTGAGCATAAAATCGATATTCGCTTTTTTTGCTGCGATCACATTCATTGCCGGTTCTGTGCATTTATTTTGTCGTCTGATGTTGATGACAGTAATCTCTTTTCTGCGGATTTGGTCAATAGGAAATGAAATCCTGTCCTCTCTCGGAATGCCCACCAGAATGATTTTTCCACCGGGCCGAAGCAGCTCGACGGCCTGATCGATCGTTTCCTGTTTGCCTGCGCATTCGAAGACGACGTCAAAACCGGAACCCTGTCGATTAAGAAATCCCTCAACAATATTTTGCTTATCGGGATTTGCGCCAAATGCCGCTCCGTTTTTTATGGCGGTTGTTATTCTGTAATCGAGAATATCCGTCATGAAGATATTGTTGATGTCAATGGCTTTGGCGGCAGCCATGCAGCTTAAACCTATCGGTCCTGAGCCGAGGATCGCTATTTTGCAATCTTTATTCAAATCAGCCTGCTTGACGCAATAAAATCCTATGGTAAACGGTTCACACAAAGCCGCCTGGTCGAGGGTTATTTTTTGATGAGTGGGCAAACAACATTGTTGAGGCATGACCAGGTATTCACACAGACAGCCGTCGCCCTGGCCGGGTGTACCCAGAAAACGTAAGTTGCAACATGTATTTTCTCTGCCCATTTGACATTGGGGACAACGGCCGCAGGAAATAGCAGGTTCCACGACAACCTCATCTCCTTTTGAAAGATTTGTGACGGCATTACCGGCATCTTCAACAATCCCCGAGCATTCGTGTCCCACCAAATACGGATAACGGACAATCTGGGAACCGATCCGTCCCGTTTCATAGTAATGAACATCGCTTCCGCATACTCCCACCCGCTTGATTCGCAGTAAAACATCGGTGTCGTTTTTAATCTCAGGCGCGGGAATGTTCCTTATCTCCAATTGCTTAATATCCGTTAAGACTGCGGCGAGCATTTAAATCTATCCTTTATACATTAAATCTGAAATTAATAATATCACCATCCTGAACAACATATTCCTTGCCTTCAAGTTTCACCTTTCCGGCGGCTTTTAGAGCTTTTTCATCACCATGCTCTTTTAATTCATCATAATGCATCGTTTCTGCGCGGATGAATCCCCGTTTGATATCACTATGAATTTTACCGGCCGCTTCAAGAGCGTTTGTACCTTTTTTAATCGGCCAGGCCCGTACCTCATCCGGACCAACGGTCAAAAAACTGATAAGCCCCAAAGAGGAGTAACAACTGTTTACGAATTTGCTTACAGCAGATTCGGTTATGCCGAGATCGGCCATAAATTCGTTTTTGCTTTCATCGTCAAGCTGGGACAGTTCCAGCTCAAGTTTCGCGGATAATTTAATGACCTCAACGGATTTTTCAAGAGAATCCGAAAAATCAAATTCCTGATCAAGCTGATCTTCATTCACATTAACCGCTACAATAAACGGCTTTAAGGTCAGAAAACCAAGACTTTTTATAATGGCCAGTTCCTGATCGGTTTCGATCGCGGAACGAATCGGCCTTTCCTGTTCAATTGTTTGCTGGAGTTTTTTCTGAAGGGCCAGTTCCGCTTTATCCTGAGTCTGGGTTTTTGTCGGTTTGTTTACCTGTTTTTCAAGCCTTTCGATCCTCGTTTCAACCAGCTCCAGGTCCGCCAGGAGTAATTCCGTTTTCATTTCTTCCAGATCCCTGGCCGGATTGACGGAATTTCTATAGGCGGGAACGGTCGGATCGGAAAAGGCCCTGATGACGAAAACCAGAAGATCGACAGTTCTGAGCTGGCCAAAAAAACGCTTTGCGTTGGCTCTGGCATGGTCGTCCGTAAATGCCAGCCCCGGCACATCAAGACAGTCTATGGTGGCATATACTTTTTTCTGAGGCTTGTAAATCCGGGAAAGCCAGTCAATTCTCTCATCCGGCACCGGAACAATCGCCTCTTCTATCACAGTCGCGCCGGCATGGGTGGGGTTTTTGCCGCTGATTGCCGATAAAATCGTGCTTTTACCGGACTGTAACAAACCTAATAAAGCTGCTTTCATGAGTTTTCAATCTCTGTCGTACTATTTTAAATTGTTTCTATATAAGCATTTGCGGTATTTTAATATTTATATTCCTATCATAGCAGGTATAAGGCCTTTTTACGATTCAGAAAAGCGGTTTTTTAAAAATATTTAACGATTAATGTAATTTCAAATAATAAATAGATTTACGATAATATTGTATATCATTTATTTTATAATAAATTTTGTACAAATTTATTTTTCTTGACCCATTATTAGGAATAGATTATCCTTAATTCATTAATTTGTCGTATATAGTATTATAATGTAACGAACTATTATTAACGAAAAGGGTAAGGCGACTTAAAGGTTATATTTAGTTGTAGTTAAGTTACAAAGACCTGCTCAGTATTAATAGTGCTTAGAAAATTTGAAAAAGCAGGATTAAAGTGAAAC
>CAZNET010000498.1:0-2533 GCA_964571885.1 uncultured Pirellulales bacterium | reverse complement strand
TTTCCGGTACCGGCAGGTTCATATTGGCAGCCAGAAAATCCGCCAGGGCCGATGGATTATCGATGTTTTCCAGCAATAACGATGCTTCTTCGGGCACATTGGGACTCAGAGAAATTACTCGTTCAGCGGCATGACGGACGTTGACCATCAATGCCTGCAGCTTTTTGGTCATTTTTACGGTCACATCGAGCGGAGCAACCTTCGCTTTGAGATACGGTTTATTGCAGACTCTTTTGACAATTCTGAACCTTGACAAGCCGTGAACAACGACATGCATCGAACCGCGTGGGATTTTAACGATTTTCAATACGACCGCTGCTGTTCCAATTGTATAGATATCTTTGAAATTGGGCACATTCTTGTCAGGATTACGTTGGGTGACAAGACCGATGATCGTTTTATTAAGTTTGACATCGGCGATCAGTTTCCTGCTTTTTTCCCTGCCTACGGCTAACGGCATCACCGTGCCCGGAAACACGACTGTATTGCGTATCGGCAAAATCCCAATTGTTTCAGGCAGTTCCAGATCCTGATCGCTGGAAAAAAGCGGATTTTCGTCACCAAACAGATCATCAAAATCATCCGGCTCGGGCGCCGGCGATTCAATGAGCCAATTCGTTTTAGGAAAAATAATATCGTTCAAAACTGAATTCCTGAATTAATGAAATACGCTGTTAGTATACACGTATGGAATTCTACGTCAAGGATAAGACTTTGATTGGAAAATTAGAATATTTTTTAGAGATGGAGCGAATTGTCAGTAAATTGGCGGCTCCGAATAGGAACTCGGCAGGAATTGAAGCAGTTTATTGGATTGAAATCCTGAGGGATTTTCTTCGATACCGGAACGATTAAATATCAAATCGGTGTTTCCCTGCAGAATCATCGCATCTTCGGAATAGTTGATTACCGAACCGTTGATCGTTCCACCGGCGTTTCCGGAAAATTCGACCCCATTTGCGGCGATAACTCCGTTGATTGTCTCAAAATCACCCCCAAATGTTACATTAAATCCCGGTGCCAGTAAAAATGTTCCTGTTTCCTGTTTTAGGTCGCTAAAGCCTTCTTCAGGAAGATTTTGGACGCCGTAACTATTTACCGTTCCCGTAAATTCAACAAGATCTGTTTCCGATGGATTTTCAATATCACCGTTACAGACGATCAAACCTGTAATTACTGCGTTGCCGGTGAACTTAACAACATTGGGAGTTTCGATAAACATGAGGCCGTTAATATTAATGTTTCCTGAAAAAGTAGGATTCGTATGTGCGGGAATTTTTATATTGGTGAAAGTCGTATTTGACGTAGGATCATTGGAATCAAATACCGTATCGACATAGTGTTCGAAATGACCGGGATAAGGAGTTGGAAAGTCACTTGGTTCGACCCCGGTATGGATATGCTCCATAGCATCGTCTCCCGATGCGCCGCCGACTGAGCTTGGATTGCTGACATCAACCGTTGCGATGGGATTAACAATACTGACATCACCGGCGATGGAAGATTTGCCAATCATCTCAAGGGCTAAATTTTGATTTTCACTTTCAAAGTAAACACTGGCTTCGATGGCTTCGTTTCGTCCATCGACTTCGACACTGCCGTTCATTTGTAACGGTCCTTTTGTGGCGATACCATAGTCAAAGACTGTTCCTCCGACTGTGATAAAAAGAAATTCTACCTTGATCTGACGGATAATAGTACCGCTGAGGCCGAGGATGCTGACTTCGCTGATAATGCTCAAAGATCCAGATTATCGGTATTTTCTGTTTCAGCGAAATAGGAACTGCGTGTAAACGGCGATGACATCACCCAGTCAAAGCCCATCTCAGCAGCTTTTTGCTTCCAGCAATCGAATTTTTCGGGCGTGATGTATTCGACGACCTCAAGAGAATCTTTTGAAGGTTTGAGATACTGGCCGATGGTGAGTCGGTCACACCCGACGTTCTTAAGGTCTCTTAAAACCCGTTCGATTTCTTCATCGGTTTCTCCCAGTCCCAGCATAATCGAGGATTTTGTCAATACGTTTTTGTATGTTTCTTTCGCCGTCTTCAATAGTTTCAAGGATCTTAAATAATTTCCGCCTTGCCGGGCGACAGGATATAGTGACGGTACCGTTTCGACATTATGTGCAAAGACAAAAGGCAGGGCTTGTTTCATAATATTTAATGCCTTTTTCTGGCAATCCTTAAAATCGGGTGTCAATATCTCAAATTTCATTTCAGGGCACAATTTTCTCGTTTCGCAGATACAGTCTTTGAATTGAGAAGCGCCGCCATCCGGCAGATCGTCACGGTCAACACTGGTAATGACGAGATAGTGGAGGTTCATCTTTTTGCTCATCTCGGCCACTCTCGCCGGTTCGGTGGGGTCGGGTGGCAACGGTTTACCTTTAGCGACCGAACAGAATTTGCAATTCCGCGTGCAGATATTGCCGAGGATCAATACGGTCGCCGTGCCGCGGGACCAGCACTGTCCGCGGTTGGGGCAATTGGCGTTCGTGCAGATCGTTTCCAGACCAAGATCGGATAAAATC
>CAZNET010000497.1:0-2540 GCA_964571885.1 uncultured Pirellulales bacterium | reverse complement strand
GCCGTCAATGGTAACGTTTTTAACCAGGAAGGGGCCATTGTTGGGAACGTGTCCCACCTGCAAACCGATATTGCCGTTGCCGTCACCGGAACGGATAATGACATCGACCACCGCGCCGTTATTGTTGGACATGAATTCGATACCATGAGCCGCAGGGTTGCCGACGCCGGTATCAACGGTGAGATTTCTGACATAATTTCTGTAATTATCTGCCGCGGTCATACTTTGAGTCCAGATAACGGATCGTGAGCCAGTTTGATAATTCGGATTGTTGTCGGTTAATTTGATAATCGTTCCCAGTGTGCTTTGTCCCTGTAGCATTGGACCTCGGCGTCCCGCATTCGTTCCGGTCCATGATAGCCTGTCGGAAACTTTATAAGTACCATTTGGCAGATAAACCGTTGTTCCGTTGGTGCCGGCAGCAACGATCGCATTTTGAATAGCGGTTGTATCGTCAGTGACTCCGTCTCCGGCGGCATTATAAGGAGCTTTGGTGACATCGATAATCCCCGATGTGTTGGGTGGAAAGACAATGCTCATTTGATACGTGCCTTTTTCGCCCCAGTTATCTGCCAGTAATTTCAAATCGCCCAAATCGGTATTACCATTGCCGTCAATATCACCGCAATTGGCGTACTCGCAGGTAATATTCGGATCAAGCCAGCTACCGGTCAAAATAGCGTAATCTTTGAATGTGACGATGCAGTCACCGTCAAGATCGCCATCCGGGCAGGGACCAAGGGCAAATGTTAAGGCCGTGAGAGAAAGAAAAATTAATACAGTAAGATGCGATAGTTTCTGGATGCTGACCATGTCCATCCTCCTAACTTGTTAAAAATGAAAAAAAATTTTTAATAAACTACATCACGTAATGATTATAACATATTTTATGCCAGAATTTCCCAGTATTTGCGTCAATTCTGCCAAAAACGCACAATTACGAATATTAATTTGACAAGATGCTACTATATGATGCTGAATAAAGCTACTATATCAAAAATAGGGATGCTTAATCTATGTGCTGTAGTTCTAAAACATATGCGCAAAATACCATTTATATGGTAATTAGCATTAATCTTAGGTAAAATCGTTTTACGCCCTGATCATATCGGCTATTTTCATCAGTCGGCTTGTATTATCCCTTTCGGCTTCGGCCAGTTTGTCGAAGATGTATTTGATTGTTTCCTGCAGCTCCGGAATTACGACATGTTCGAGCACATTGACCCTTCTGCGGGTTTTTTGCAGTTCAATCGCCAGTAGACGGGCCTGTTTTTCCTTCTGCGCAAGTTCGATCAGTCTGTCCATCGCTTTTTCAAGCGCCATCAAGGCGACATCCAGTTCGCCGGAGGTGGACAAATAACCGTAACAGATGATCTCGCCTTCCATTTGCTTTTCCATGTCAGGGATCTTGACATTCATGATATTCGCAAGCGCCACGGCCAATTGAAATTTTTTGGTAGGCACTGCCATTGCCGCCTTGACATGTTCGGGTTCCATGGTCGCCCGCGCAAGCATAAATTTGCGGAATGTCTGAAGAAGCTGTTGCTCAACTTGTTTACGAAGAGGCTGAATTTCGCGGGCGATTTTAATCAGTTGTCTCGATATCTCGTCTCGTTTTTCACTGAGCAGTCGATGCCCCCGGCTCGCCAGTGCAACGCGCTTGCGAAGATTCAGCAACTCCATGCGTGTAGGATTAACTCTGAGCACTAATCAGTTCCTTTCTCTTTTTCTCTGAATTCCGGCATATACTTTTCGATCAGCTTGATATCAATACGTTTGAGTTCAGCGTTTTCAAACATGCTCAAAAGCTCCCAGCCCAGATCAAGTGTTTCTTCGACCGTACGGTTTTCGTAATAATCCTGAGAGATATATCGCTGTTCAAATTTGTTGGCAAATTCCATGTACTTCTTATCTTCTTCTGAAAGAGCATCCTCGCCCATGATGGTCGCCAATTCCTGGGCTTCCTTGCCACGAGCGTAAGCGGCGTAAAGCTGATTGTAAAGGTCCGCGTGATCCTCGCGTGTTTTTTCCGGACCGATGCCTTTGTCTTTCAGACGCGACAAAGAGGGCAGGGCATCAATCGGCGGTGACACCGCTTTTCTGTGCAACGATCGCGACAGGATGATCTGTCCTTCGGTAATATAACCGGTCAGGTCGGGGACCGGGTGAGTTTTGTCATCTTCGGGCATGGTCAGAACCGGCACCATGGTGATCGAACCTTTTTGTCCCTTAATTCGGCCGGCACGTTCATAAACCGTCGCCAGGTCCGTATAGAGATAGCCCGGATAGCCTCTTCGCCCCGGCACTTCTTTTCTTGCCGCGCTGATCTCACGCAGCGCGTCGCAATAGTTGGTCATATCGTTTAGAATAACAAGTACGTGCATGTCCAGGTCAAAGGCCAGATATTCCGCTGCCGTCAGGGCGAACCGTGGTGTCGCGATACGTTCGATAGCAGGCTCGTCGGCGAGGTTGATGAACATGACCGCGCGTTCGATCGCGCCGGTTTCGGTCAGGTCGTTAATAAAGAACTGAGCGGCTTC
>CAZNET010000496.1:0-2541 GCA_964571885.1 uncultured Pirellulales bacterium | reverse complement strand
AACATTGAAACGTGGGAAGAGCCTCAGTCTCACCTGGTCAGCACGGGCAGTACCGTATCGGTACTCGGTTATAAGACGGAGAATTCAGGAACCTATGTGGAAGCAAGAAACGGAGCATCAATTGAGATGCTGGGGCATTTAGCCTATACCTCTAACAGCGGCGGTTATCCGATGTATAAACTGACAGATTCGTCATTCTCAGGTACTTGGCGGGATGCTTACTTCTGGCCGGATAATCCTTATAACGTTCAGGTAAGAGAAACCCACGGCGGTGAGACACGGAATTTTTATCGTTCAAGTGCATCTATATTCGGGCCGTTTGTCGGTAGAAAACAAGATACGGCTGCGCCGTCGGCACCGGTTAATTTAAGCGCATCGGCCAACGGTCAGCATCAGATCGATCTTGACTGGGACGATAATTCCGAGACCGATCTGAAGCATTACGATGTTTATCGCGGGACATCGAGCGGTTTTGCCATTGTTGCTCAAAACCGAATCGCCAAAGGCGTTCTGGTCAGTCAGTATTCCGATACCGATCTGCCGGGTTCGACGATGTATTACTACGCGGTGACAGCGGTTGACGATTATTACAATGAATCGTCTGGTTCCAATGAGGCTTCTGCTACAACGAACGCCGACACTTCCGCTCCATCGGCACCGACGGGCATCACCACGCAGGCCGTCAGTTATGACCAGATCAACCTTGACTGGTCCGACAATGCAGAAAGCGATCTGCTTGGTTATAACATTTACCGATCAACCTATATTCTTTTTGATCCGAACAGCAGCACACTGATCCGTGAGGCTCATCCAGCCAGTTCCTATTTCGACGATGAAGGGTTGGACCCGGAGACATCGTATTTCTATTACATCCGTGCGGTTGATCAGTCCGGTAACGAATCGGGCAATTCCTCGTTAGCCGCCGGAACGACCTGGGAGTATGATATAACGCCGCCCGCCATTCCTACGAATTTGACGGTAGCGGCACCGAATCATATTCTGGTCGAATTAAACTGGGATGACAATACCGAGACAGACTTTTCACATTATAATATTTACAAGTCGCAGACCACTGGCTTTGTGCCGCATTCGAGCAATCAGATCGCGACAGGCGTTACGGCAAGTTGGTACAATGACACGGATGTGGAACCTGAAACGACCTATTACTATTTGGTTACCTCGGTCGATAATGTTGGGAACGAATCCGATCCTTCCAGTGAGGGTCAGGTTGACGTACCGACCGGAGATATGACACCGCCGTCTTCACCGGTAAATCTGGTTGCCTATACCATCAGCCAGTCGAATATTGAACTTCAATGGGATGATAACACAGAGCCGGACCTGAGAGGTTATAATATTTACCGTGACATAACCTCCGGATTCACACCGGGTCCGGGTAATCTTATTGCCGGTAATGTTCTAATCAACGGCTATCTCGACAGCGGTTTATCTTCAACAACGGATTATTTCTATAAGATAACCGCTATAGATAATTTTTATAACGAATCGACACCTTCGTCTGAGGCGAACGATGTGACACTGGCCTCGGGGGCTTTGCCCAACGCGACGTGCAACTGGCGGTTCGACGAGGGAACCGGCAGTGCTACTAATGATTCCGGACCGTTCGAAAGAGACGGCGTTTTGAACGGTTTGAATCCGTCGACGTCCTGGGTAGCCGGTAAATATGGAACCTGTATCAGCTATGACGGACTCAACAATCACTATGTGAATTTTGCTCCTTATACCGGTGTTCTTGGCGATACGCTCAGGACGGTCACGGCCTGGGTGAAGATCGACCCCGCTGAAGCTCCTGGATGGAACGGGATCTGCGGCTGGGGCGATAAGGATAATCAGGACGGCGAGGGATGGAATTTCTATCTTGAAGACGGTCGGCCCGGTGTTAAGGTCTGGGAAGTTTGGCGCTATTCCAACGTCAGTGTGGGTGACGGCACATGGCACCATATTGCCGTGGTTATGCCGGTAGCGAATCACAATAATATCGACTTCTACGTGGACGGCGTCAAGACCGGTCTTGACAGGACCGGCGGCGGTATGGCGATCAATACCCAACAGGAATGCTATGTCACTGTCGGCGCGATCGTGCAGCCTCACAATTTCAACGACAAACGGGCCGAGTGCACGGGCCTGATCGACGAGGTCAGGATCTACAATGTCGCTTTGACCGCCACCCAGATCCAGCAGGTGATGAACAACAACGGCCAATAGCAGCCGTCAAAATTTAATGAATGTTCGAAGCCGGCCCGGCTTTTAGTCTGGGCCGGTTTTTTTTATTATCGAATTTCGATTTCCGACTCTTTGTCATTTTTTGTCATAATGATCAGGTGATCAGTAGACCGCAGTCTTTGACTGCTCTGTTTTCACCGGAGGTGAAAACGGAGAGGGCGGGATTAAAAACCGCCTTCTTTGTTACTTTATCATAAATGCAGATTTTTGATGTAAATCCTTTTTCTGAAAGGAATTATTCCTACGATTCGTTACTTTTCCTACACGATTATTTACGATTCGTGACTGCGAAAATAG
>CAZNET010000495.1:0-2550 GCA_964571885.1 uncultured Pirellulales bacterium | reverse complement strand
CAAGGCGGGCGTCATGGCGCTGACCCGGCAGCAGGCGGTCGAACTGGGCGAAAACATTCTGTCGGGGGCGATCGCTGTCAGGCCGTACCGCAAAGGAACCAACACCGCGTGCAGCCGGTGTGATTACAAATCCGTTTGCCGATTCGACTGGCGGATCAATCACTATAACGACCTGAAAAATATCGACAAGACGGCGTTCCTGGAGGACGGTCATGACGGATAGAAAAACCGAAATCACATGGACCAAACAGCAGCGGGCCGCCATCGCCCATCGCGGCGGTGATATCATCGTATCGGCCTCGGCGGGCACCGGTAAGACAGCCGTTCTATCGGGCAGGTTTGTCGATCTGATACGCGATAAAAAGTCATGTCCCGATGTCAGCGGTATTTTGGTATTGACCTTCACCGACGCCGCGGCCGAACAGATGAGACAGCGGATCGCCGACCAGTTGAAAGCCGAGTACCTTCGCCGCAAAGACCCTCATTTCCGAAGGCAGCTTGTCCTGCTGCAGGGAGCCGACATCAGCACGATCCACGCGTTCTGCAAAAAGCTCATCACCGAATTCTTTTACGAGCTTGGCATCGACCCGTCGTTTCGTATGCTCGATCAGGACGAACAGAACCTGCTGAAAAGCCGGGCCCTCGACAAAACGATCGAGCTCGCCTGGCAAAGTGACATACTGAGACAACATCTGCCCGGGCTTTTATACAAACGCAGCCTCAGCGAGCAATCCGGTTTTTTGACGAGGATCATCGGCCTGGATAACACGCTCGACAATTTCCTGTCACGGCGGTTGTGGTTCGAACGGGCGAGGAGGATCAATGCGGCCGCCGGCGACAGAAAGTCCGTCATCTTCAAAGAGCAGATCAACACGATAAAAGAAAATCTCGAACAAAGCCTGTGTCACTTAGAGCGGGCACTGGCGGTTTATACCGGCGAAACGTCGAACGGTAAATTCATCGTATCCTGCGGCGGCTGCATCGACGCGGTCGAACAGTGTATCGAGCTGCTCAACAAAAACCGCTTCGATGAATTCAGCGAAAAATTTAAGGAGCTAAGCAAACCTTCGTTCAGGAAAAGTAAATCGATCCCGGCCCGGGCGGCGGACATTATCAGGATGCGGGTCGATGAGGCCGATAACCGGTTTAAGGATATTTCAAACGCGTCCTGTCTTTTTGAACGGTACAACGAGATATCGGCCCGGGCATCCGGGCACAGCGGTGTCATCTTCGAGCTTATGGAGCTGTTTCGCCAATGCTACGAGCAGGCCAAACAGCGGATCCATTCCTTCGATTTTTCCGATCTCGAACATTATGCCCTGAAACTGCTGTCAGAGAAAATAGCCGAAGACACAATCCGGCCTTCGCCGGTCGCGATGTCACTAAAGGACCGCTACAGATTTATCTTTATCGACGAGTATCAGGACATCAATCCGGTCCAGGCAGCGATCATCCGCCTGCTGAGCAAGGGTGACAATGTGTTCGTCGTCGGTGACATCAAGCAGAGCATCTACGCCTTTCGCGGTGCCAGGCCGGACATCTTTCTTGAAAAACTGAACGGCGTTTCACCGGCGTCATCCGTCGTCCTGAAGGGCCGCTACGATCTGAACCTGAACTTTCGCTCGCGACCCGGCATCCTTGAATTTGTGAACCGCGTTTTCTCGGCGATCATGACCTCGCAAATCGCCCATATCGACTACGACGAACTGGCGGCACTAAAACCCGGCAAAAGTATTGAGACACGCGATCCGCAGAATGCCGGCCGCCATGTCGAAATGCTCGTCCTCGACGATGACGATTCGGTGCAAAGCGGTTCACCGGCGCAGTACGATTACACGAATCATCAGCTTCAGGCCGCGGCGATCGCCAAACGAATCCGGCGGATGACCGGCGCTGACGGCGGCGAGCCGGAGAAAATCTACGACGAATCCGCCGGCCGGTATCGGCCCGTCGAATACGGTGACATCGTCATTCTGATGCGGTCGCCCTCGGCCCGGGTCAATGCCTATGTCGAGATCCTCCAGATGGCGCAGGTCCCGGTGGTTTGCGAGGCGGGCGGCGGCTTTTATGAGACCACCGAAATCCGTGACATGGTGTGCGTGCTGAAGGTGCTGGACAATCCCCGAAGGGACATCGAACTGACCGCGGTGCTGCGAAGCCCGATATTCAATATCAGCGATACCGAGCTGCTCGAGATCAAACGTCACTCTTCGCGTGAACACGGCCCGGAATTTTATGACTGTTGCACGGCATACATCGACACGGGCGGCGACACGGAACTGGCCGGTAAACTGAAAACCGTTTTTGACACACTGGATCGATGGCGGCGGATGTCACGCTCAAAGAGCCTGGCCGACACCTTATGGCACATCTACCGCGCGAGCGATTACCTCGCGTTCGTCTCGGCCCTGCCGGGCGGTACGGTGCGAAAGGCGAACTTGCTGCGGCTCCACGACCGGGCGATCCAGTTCGAGGGCTTCGCGGTCAACGCGTCACTGGCCTCGGCGGGACGGTTCGTCGATTTTCTGGAAAACCTCGACGAGCAGGGGC
>CAZNET010000494.1:0-2557 GCA_964571885.1 uncultured Pirellulales bacterium | reverse complement strand
CCGGCACCAATGTCGGCATGGGCAAGAATTATACGCTTTTTGCCAAATCTGACGGTGTTATCGAATTCAAGGGAAAAAAGGTCAACGTAGTGTAATCTGCAATTTTTTTTTAGCGATCATAAGGATGGTAAAATTGCCATCCTTTTTTTATTCATTGGTGTTATCATCAGGCGGAAATTATCGTTATAATGCTGATTTGACTGATCAGGTAATTTATGTTTGTCGACGAAGCTAAGATATATGTTAAGGCAGGTGACGGCGGCCACGGCTGTCTGAGTTTCAGGCGGGAAAAGTTCATTCCCAAAGGCGGTCCAGACGGCGGTGACGGCGGCAAGGGAGGCGATATCTACTTTGTAGTCGATGAGAATCTTGATACGCTGATCGATTTTGCCGGCAAGCATCACTGGCGGGCGGAAAACGGCAAAAGCGGCGAAGGAAACAACAAGCATGGCGCCAATGGTCAGGACCTGGTTATTAGAATTCCTTCAGGAACACTTATTTACGATATCGATGAAAATTTGTTATTGAAAGATATGAACGAACCGGATCTGAAGGTATGTGTCTGCAAGGGAGGCAAAGGTGGTAAAGGCAATAAAACCTTCGCGACGCCGACTAATCAGGCCCCTCGGACGACCACACAGGGCAAGGAAGGTCAGCAGCGTAATCTCCGACTGGAACTCAAACTGATCGCCGACGTCGGGTTGGTGGGCTTGCCGAACGCGGGCAAAAGCACATTGATCTCACGATGTTCCGCGGCAAAGCCGAAGATCGCCGAATACCCTTTTACGACGCTCGAGCCGGTTTTGGGGATTGTGGAATTGAGCGATTTCCGAAGATTCGTCATGGCGGACATCCCCGGCCTGATCGAAGGAGCCCATTCAGGTGCCGGTCTTGGCTTTGAATTTTTAAAACATATCGAAAGAACACGTATCATCGTGCATATTTTGGAAATTATGCCGCCGGACGGCTCGGAACCAATAGAAAATTACAAACAAATACGCGGCGAACTCGAAAAATATAATATGGAACTGGCTGAAAAAAATGAGATAATCGCAGCCAATAAGATCGACCTGAATCCGGATAGTTCAAAAATAAAAGAACTGGAGGAAGAAACAGGAAAAAAGGTGTATCCTCTCTCGGCGGTAACAGGGGAAGGAATAAAAGAACTGAGTGAAGCGATATGGCAGCGAATCCAAAACATTAAAAAGGATAATGTATGAATCTAATAGCGATAGATATCGGCAACAGCAATATCGACCTGGGGTTGTTCCTGAAAGATGAACAAAAGGAAGTTATTTCCGTTGACGGTGGCTCGAAAGAAGAACTCGAAAACACCATTAAATCATTATGGGGACAAATTCCCATAGCGAAATCATCGAAAGAGAAAAAGCGCGACGGAGTGATCATCGCCTGTTCGGTCAATCCCGAATGGACAAAAACCGTTGAAAAAATTGTCAAAGATGCTCTCAAAGAAAAGCTGTTGGTCATTGGTAAACAGATTCCTATGCCAATCCAGATGTCGGTTGAACAGCCTGAAACGGTTGGTATGGATCGGCTTCTTGTTTCGTCAGCCGCTTACGCAGTCGTTGAAAAGGCGGTTGTGGTGGCTGATTTTGGAACAGCGGTCACCATCGATCTGGTCGATGACCGCGGAGTTTTTTGCGGCGGATGCATCTTTCCCGGTTTTACAATCGAAGCAAAAGCACTGCATGAAAATACAGCCCAACTGCCGAAAATCGAAGTTACCAAGCCGGAACTTGCTTTCGGTAAAAACACCAAAGAGGCGATCAACGCGGGATTGTACTATTCGGCGGTCGGAGCACTGGAAGAAATTATCCGGCGGTACGCTGAAACCATAGGCACCTGGCCAAAGACGATCATCACCGGCTCGGGAGCAGCGATCATCAAGGATGATTGTCAGTTTATCGATTCCTACGTGCCTCATCTGGTGATCAAGGGTATCGCTTTGGCATATCGCAACTATCTGGAGAGCAAAGTGTAATTACGAAAATGAGCACGATCGCGGCGTTAATGACAAGCAAAGCAACGGGGGCGATTGCGACGGTTAAGGTTTTCGGAACTGACGCTAAGCAAATCATTTGCAGGATTTTTTCATCGACAGAAATATCAGAAGCAACTTTTGAAAATGGCAATATCCTCCTTGGCAGCATTACCGACGAAAACCAGCTTATCGACGAAGTAACCGTTGGCTGCGAAGATAAAGATTGTTTTGCCGTTCATTGTCACGGCAATCCCTTGATCGTGCAAAGGCTTATGAATCTGCTTAAAAAGCACAATATACAGATTGTCAGCAGAGATAAATTTCTAAGCGAGCTTCTGTCCTATCAAAAGAAAAATTCCATTGAAATCGAAGCGGCGGTAATGACCAATACCGTCGATTCCTTGGCTGCGGTTAAAATCATAACTCATCAAATCAAACAAGGTCTTTACACTACTTTGCGGCAATGGCAGGATATGCCGGATCATGTCAAAAATATTAAATCGCAGGCAGGCCTGATTTTGGCACAGAGCGAAAAAAGTAAATTTCACATCAATC
>CAZNET010000493.1:0-2557 GCA_964571885.1 uncultured Pirellulales bacterium | reverse complement strand
AGGAGGCCCTGCTCAGCCAATGTTCCTTGACTACTGTCGCGGGACGTCAAAGCGATATCTCACTCTATTTTAATATAAAACAAATTATTGATTCGGCCCTCAAACACGATACTCAGGGACGCAGCCGCATGGTGATTACCAATCTCGGAGTGGACAACATCACCGCTTTGGCCGGTACCGTCGCCTTTGCGCCCTCGCCGCAACTGAGCGCCCGAAGCAAATTTATCCTGAAAACCGATGGACCCAAAAAGGGAATAATGAAAATGCTGGATGTCAAATCGTCTTCCCTGAATATCCCTCCGTTTATTAAGGATTCGGCTTACTCGGTATCGATAGTGAATCTGGATATTAAAAAAGCCTTTTCCGAATTGGCCTCGATTCTCAACAGCTTCTCGCCTCAGGCCGCGTCAATTCTTTATGTCCCCCTTGTCCCGCCCGGACCTCAGGGACAGCCTGGTATCCAGCTACAAAATGATATTATCACCCATCTCGGCGACAAGATTATCATATGGCAAACCATGAACAAATCCTTTGCCAAGGATAAATCTCCCGCCGACACGCTGGCCGCCATCGAAATTACAAATCGCAACGCCCTGGAAAGAGCGATCGCCATGGTTCATGAAAGACTTTTCGCGCCGAACGATCCTCAAGCCAAAAGAGAACTGCTTGGACATACGCTCTATCTGCTCAAAGTACCTTCCCTGCCGTTTGCCTCGCCGGGCAAACAACCGATGCAGCTGCCGAGTGACCAAAAAACACAATTCTCCTATCTCGCCATGACGGTGACAGACACTCATCTTCTGCTGGGACTCGAATCCTCGGTTGAACGAATCATCCGCTCCATGAATGCAAATAAGGCACCGGTCACTTCGGTAAAATGGTTCAAGCTGGCCAAGTCTTCCATTCCATCTTCGGTAGGCGTTGCCACCCTCGAAAATAACCGCATCCAGGCCGAACTGCTGTGGTGGCTGCTGAAAAATAAAAAGAATCCAAAATTAACACCCATGGTCTTAAAAGGCCCGGATACATTCGAGGAAATGTTCGATATAACATTACTGCCCGAATTCGACGCGGTGGAAAAATATTTTGGACCGACCGCTTTTTACATCGAAAGCAAACCACAGGGATTTTACGGTGAAATTGTCCTGGTCAAACCCGGCAGTAATGACTGATATCGGCGATCAGTGAAGCACTTTGTTAAGCGGATAGGTGATAAGCCCCGATGCGCCCGCGCGTTTCAGCGCCGGTACTAATGTCCTCTCGACACTGCTGTCGACGATGACCTCAACCGCCACATACTCTGAATCGGCCAGACTCGAAATCGTCGGACTTTTTTCCGCAGGCAGGGTATTCAGGACCTTTTGAAGATCGTCATGGTTAACATTCATTTTCAAACCGACTTTACCGCGGGCGTCAATCGCCGCTTTGAGTAAAATCGATATATTTTCCATCTTCTGTTTTTTCCATTTGTCTCGCCAGGAATCCTTATTGGCGATAAAACGCGTGGTGGAGGTGATGAGGGTGTCAATTTCACGAAGATTATTGGCTCTCAACGAAGAACCGGTTTCAGTCAATTCCACGATCGCGCTGACCAGACGGGCCTTGACTTCGGTTGCACCCCAACTGAACTCAACCTTGACATCAACGCCTTTTTCTTCAAAATACTTTTTTGTCACATTCACCAGCTCGGTTGCGATAATCCCCCCCGCCAACTGTTCGGGCTTCGTGACATCGGACTCGTTCGGGACCGCCAGCACCCAGCGGGCCGGTTTACGGGTCGCCTTGCTGTAAGTCAGTTCGCAAATTTCGATGACATCCGAACCATTCTCCCTGATCCAGTCATAACCGGTAATCCCGGCATCGAGCACCCCGTCTTCGACATATCGGCTCATTTCCTGAGCGCGCAGCATGATCGGGCTGATTTGCTCATCGTCGATGCGGGGGATATAGCTGCGTCCGGTATCCGCGATAGTATAACCGGCTTTGTTGAATAACTCGATGGTTGCTTTGCTCAAACTTCCTGCGGGAATTCCCAATTTCAATAGTTTGTCAGACATAACTAATCATGACTCCGTTAATCACTTCTTACCCTTTTTTTTCTTGGTTCGCTTTGTTTTTTTCTTCTTCGTTTTGGGGTCGGCTTTCTGAGCCGCCTGTTTCTTGACAACTTTTTTCTTGAGCTGACTGGCGATTTTCGGACTTTCCGCTTCGCTTCTTAATAATGCGTAAAACTCATAGGCCTTACTCGAGGTGATCTGCCTGCACAGAAAACCTTCGATTTCGTCCGGGGTTGCATCGGGATGCACCAAGCTGTAATCTTTCAAATAGGTGATCATCTTATCGTTCAGCGGGATCGCGTGCGCGCCCAGCGCGGTAAGCATAATATAATCGATCGCAAACTTTGACAGCGTCCCGAAATTCTCCAGAACCTGTCTGGCCGGCCGTTTGCCCATCTTACGCAAAGGCTCGAGCGTCACCAGATTATATTTCTCGAACATCGCCCCTTTCACTTATTTCCTGCTTGGTTGTATAATGCTTTGTTTCTTGATGACTATGA
>CAZNET010000492.1:0-2560 GCA_964571885.1 uncultured Pirellulales bacterium | reverse complement strand
GTGACACCAAAAATGGTGCCGGCGCCGGAAGATAAGCCCAGGGGTTCGTCGAATTTTTCAGGTTCGATGTTCAGAAAATCGATGCCGGCTGATTTAATCATCCAGGCCATTTCTCGGGTTGTCACCACGATGTCGGTCGCCTGCATGCCATTGACTCTTAGTTCCGGCCGGGCCGCTTCGTACTTCTTGGCGGTACAGCACATAACCGCGGTGGTTAAGATCTTCTCCGGCGGAGTCTTTATCTTTTCGGAAAAATATGTTTTTATCATCGCCGATCCCATCGACATCGGGGACTTGCACGTCGAGATATGCTCGATCAGATCGGGGTAAAACTGCTCCATATATTTCATCCACGCGCTGGAGCAGGACGTGATCATGGGCAACTTTCCGTTACCGCCGAGGCGTTCGAGAAACTCGCTGGCTTCTTCCATGATAGTCAGGTCTGCGGCGAACTGTGTATCGAAAATATAATCGAACCCCAGTTTACGATACGCCGCGGCTAACTGACCCTCCATGTTTTGTCCCGGAGGCAATCCGAACGCTTCACCTATAGCGGCCCGAACAGACGGTGCGGTCTGAACGACTTTTACGATGGTGTCGTCATCGAGTTTTTCGAACAGTTCCTGTGTGTAATTTTTTTCGACGAACGACGCGGTCGGGCAGACATTGATGCACTGCCCGCATGTCGTACAAACGCTATCGGCAAAAGCCGCATTGTAAGCCGGCATCACCACAGTATTGAAACCCCGGTTCGCTTGTCCCAACGCGCAAACGCCCTGTATCTCCGAACACATCCTGACGCATCGGCCGCACAAAATACATTTATCCGGGTCGCGGATGACCGATGTCGAGGACAGGTCTTTCTCGTAGTGCTTTCGCTCGCCGGCAAAGTGACGCTTTCTGATTCCCATTGCGTAAGCAAGCCTCTGCAGTTCGCAGTTACCGTCACGCTCGCAGGTATGACAGTCTTCCGGATGGTTATCGAGCAGCAGTTCGATAATATCACGCCTGGCGCGTCTGATCTCTTTACTATTGGTAAGGATTTTCATATTATCAGCAACCGGGTAGCAGCAGGAAGCGACGAAATTTTTCATCCCTTCTACTTCGACGATACAGACTCTGCAGGCGCCTTCGATCGACAGCTTCGGATGGTAGCACAAACGCGGTATATGATAGCCGCATTTGTCAGCCGCCTGCATGATCGTCTGATCCGGTTCAACCTTGTATTCTTTGTTATTTATCGTAATCGTTATCATTTCTTTCATATACGCACCTTACCCTTTTGTGATCGCTTCAAATTTACAAACATTGAAACACATCCCGCATTTAACACACTTATCCTGATCGATCGTATGCAGACTCTTGGGCGAGCCGCTGATCGCCCCGACCGGACAAATCTTTTTACAAGCTCCACAGCCAACACATTTTTCGGTGATGACATAACTGATAAGCTGTGGACAGACACCGGCTCGACATTTATTGTCATGAATATGCTCTTCGTATTCTTCCCTGAAATTCTTGATGGTGCTCAGGACCGGATTCGGAGCCGACTGACCAAGCCCGCATAGCGAAGACTTCGAAATCATATTGCCGAGACGCTCAAGTTTCTCGATGTCACCCTCTTGTCCTTTACCTTCAGTGATCCGTGTCAGGATCTCAAGCATACGTTTGGTTCCTTCCCGGCAGGGAGTACATTTGCCGCACGATTCGTTCTGGGTAAATTCCAAAAAGAATTTCGCGATGTCCACCATGCAGGAACCTTCATCCATAACGATCATTCCGCCCGATCCCATGATCGAGCCGGCTTTGGCTAAAGACTCGTAATCGATCGAGGTATCGAGATAGTGCTCAGGCAGACACCCCCCCGATGGACCACCGGTCTGCACTGCTTTGAACTTTTTGTCGGACGCGATGCCGCCGCCGATATCATAAACGATCTGCCGCAGGGTTGTCCCCATTGGTACTTCGATCAGTCCTGTATTGACAACATTGCCGGCCAGGGCAAAAACCTTGGTCCCTTTGCTTTTTTCCGTTCCGATCTTTTTGAACCAATCCGATCCGTCAAGGATGATCACCGGGATGTTCGCCCACGTTTCGACGTTATTGATCAATGTCGGTTTTCCGAACAGACCGCTGACGGACGGATAAGGCGGCCTGGGACGCGGCATTCCCCTTGCTCCTTCGATCGAATGGATCAGTGCGGTTTCTTCGCCGCAGACAAACGCACCTGCACCCAGTCTTAACTCGATATCGAAAGAAAAATTCGATCCGAGGATATTATTGCCTAATATGTTTTCCTTTCGAGCGTCATCGATCGCTTTCTGGATTCGCTTGATCGCCAGCGGGTATTCTGCACGTATATACACAATGCCTTTGTTTGCACCAATCGCATAACCGCCGATCGTCATACCTTCCACAATGGTGTGCGGGTCGCCTTCGATAGCGCTTCGGTCCATGAAAGCTCCGGGATCGCCTTCGTCGGCGTTGCAGATGATATACTTTTCGTCGCCTTTGGCCTCGGCGGTGAACTGCCATTTGAGACCGGTCGGAAAACCTGCGC
>CAZNET010000491.1:0-2576 GCA_964571885.1 uncultured Pirellulales bacterium | reverse complement strand
TTCCGGTCGCCTCTTTGATCGCAACGATATTTTCAACCTCGCTGAGTCTGGCGACTGTCTTGGCGGCCAGACCGCTGCCGCCGCATCGGCCGGGGATATTATACAAAACAAGCGGAACATCCACCTCTTCGGCAATGGCACTGAAATGCTGATAAAAACCTTCCTGACTCGGTTTATTATAATAGGGACACACCTGCAGCGTACCATCGACCCCGACTTTTTTGGCATAAGCGGTCAGTTCGATCGCTTCGGCCGTACTGTTTGACCCCGTACCGGCAATGACCGGAACCTGGCCGTCAGCGGCCTTGACCACTCGTTCGATAACTTTTTTATGCTCCGAGTGGCTCAATGTCGGTGACTCTCCCGTTGTCCCGACCGGCACGATCGCGTCGATACCGCTCTCTATTTGAAATTCGACCAGTTCATCCAGGGTGCGGTAATCCACTTCACCGCCCTGGAAAGGGGTTACTAACGCCGTCATGGCTCCGGTAAACATCATTTAACTCCATTCATTTAATTCAGTTGCATATCGCTAAGATCCACCCCGGCATCTGATTAAAAGTATTCCAAATGTGCACAACAGGCTTTAGCCCATGCTGGTAAATCAGCCGCCGAAGGTACTCAAAAAATTATCAATCATCATTTACATTATTCAGTTTTTGCAATTACTTTCAAGTATTCTTTTACTGCATCCTCTAATCCCATTTTTAAGGCATCAGCGATCAGCGCATGGCCTATCGAAACTTCCTTGATCCCCTGAACCTCAGTAAGAAGTTTTCCCAGGTTTTCCAGGTTTAGATCATGACCGGCATTGAGCTCTAAACCAATACTCTGAGCAAAATCAGCGGCTTTGACATATCGCCGAACAGTCTCTTCTAAGTGATTTTCCGATGAAAACGCCCTGGCGTAAGGCTCGGTATAAAGCTCGACCCGATCGACACCGATCTGTCCTGCCTTTTCGATCTGCTCAACTACCGGATCCATAAACAAACTGACCCGAATACCCAGCTCTTTCAATTCCTTAACAACCGGGATCAGCCGGCTTTCATTTTTGATCGCGTCCCAGCCGTGATCGGATGTATTGGCCCCGGGCTCGTCCGGCACGAGCGTCGCCTGGTCGGGTTTGAGCTGCCGCATCAGTTCCATCAGCCTGCCGGTAAAAGGATTGCCCTCGATGTTGTATTCGACATGCCGATACCGCGACACCAGCTCGGCCAGCTCGTAAGCGTCACGGTAGCGGATGTGCCGCTCGTCGGGCCTCGGATGTACCGTCACACCCTGACCTCCTGCCTCGATGACAATGATGGCCGACTCGGTCACCGAAGGAATACCAATGTCACGCTGATTGCGCAGCAGTGCGATCTTGTTCAGGTTGACACTCAACGTAGTCATAACAGGTTCCTGCAAAACCGCTATTATAAAGATTTTACACACAAAAAATACCATAAAATCACATATTTATAATTTCCCAAAACAACTGTTTTTTTTCTTGACAAACAAAGTAAACAATGAGATAAGACCCTTAATTGAATACCGCATGCGAGATAAAATGATTTTATCTCCTGTATTTAAGGGAAAAGCGATGCGTAAGAGATTAAGGGCATTAAAAAAGAAACGACCAGGGGATTTCAATGGGCTTTTTGCCAAATATTTCGCCTTCACTATCAGCTATTTTCTGGTTTTTATCATCGGGGCAACCATCGCAAGCGTTTTTTTTCTTCTTTTAGAGTCCAAACCATGGAAAAGAGGACAAAGAACCCGAACAGTCATATATTCCCCAAAACGTTCTGAAATAGACTGTTCAAAAATCCATTCGCTAAATCAACTCTTTGAACTTTCACCAGAAGAACTTGAAACGGCAGACATTGCCCTTATTAATTTGCTATGCGCTCAAGGACTTAAAGGTGCAGAAAATCTCGATATTGATCAACTTATAAAACAATTAGATCAATGGGCATTAATGGTCGGAGAAGATATTGAAGGACTTCTCCCAAAATATCACGAACATCCTGAGCAATATGATCATTCTGAAAATATGTTTCGAGCAGTAACCATGTGTTACGGCCTTAAACATCTCTTTAAAATCCATTATAATCTTGAAAACATGGAAAGCATGGATTATTCCGACAGCTCACAAATATTTATACACGGTTTGCTGTCGGATAAACGCCACGGAAGTTGTGTTTCGTTACCGGTTTTATGTGTCGCTGTAGGTCGCCGATTGGGATATCCGCTGAAACTGGTCGAAACAGGGCTTCATTTGTTTCTTCGATGGGAAGGTCAGGATGAAAGATTTAATACTAAAGTCGCTTGTCCCGGCGTCCAGACACCGCCGGACGAAGAGTATAAGCTAAGGCCAAAAAAATTAAGCGAACTTGAACTACAAAGAGGCCGTTTTCTAAAATCTTTTACTGCCGCCGACGCCCTTTCGTTTTTCCTGACTTGCAGAGGTCACAACCTCACAGATTGTGACAGAATTTGCGAAGCCCAGGTTGCTTTTGCCAACGCATATCGATACTCACCTGATTATGTTAACAATTTGATTCCCCTGGCCGCCACGGTTGATACCGAACTAA
>CAZNET010000490.1:0-2578 GCA_964571885.1 uncultured Pirellulales bacterium | reverse complement strand
TTCAGCTTTGACTCGTCATAATTCACTCTTTACCACCCATAACTGAGGGGTTACATTTTTTTGGATTTTTTCCTTGACAAATAATGATAATGTGGTATATTTGCGGTTGTATTAGAAGAGTCAAGACCCAGTCCAGAGAGAGTTCTGAGGCTGGGTGTTTTTGTTTAAAGGAATAAACGGTTTTTGTCTGCACCCCCGAAAAAAGGCGAAAACCTGATAAAATGTGAAGATTAAGCCCGAGAGCAGTGAGTATGCTGGTCCCGGGCTTTTTTTTGTGGGCTGATGGTACGCCTGCAATAGAAGAGTTATGAAAACCCGTAACAGAGAGTGAGTGCTCTTTGTTGCGGGTTTTTTTATTGAAAGTAACTATTGAAAGGAACATGGATGATGAAAAAAGCATTATTGACGTTAATGTTGGCCTTATTTCTGTCATCAATGAGCATGGCGGCGGATTTCCAGATCCTGCTTGGCGATGTGGATCAGTTTGTCTACGAAGGAGCGGTGGACTGGCCGGAAGTGGACCCGGCCTGGATGACCTTTACTCAGAACCGCAGCCCCAAACCAATTGTCGGTTTCGATTCGCTTTTCGGCAACAGCCTGCGACCGTTTACCTTCGATTTCGACCTGGCACCCGGCGAAGAGGTGATAGCCGCAGAGTTGACACTGGGATTACGAAATACCTGTTCGTGCTCACCGGACACGTATCAGATCGTTATTGAAAGCGACGAGAATGTGTACCCGTTTCTCGATCTGGGCTGGCTGCCCGTTTCGTCAACCGATACCGACATTCGCAGTATCGATCTGAGTAATGCGCTGGGTGATAACCTGATTCCGTTGCTGCAGGATGGTCAGTTGAATGTCATCGTCGAAGACGACATCGGTGTCGATTACGCCAAGCTGGAATACACGACCATCCCCGAACCGGCCAGTATACTCCTGTTAGGCCTCGGCGCATTGACACTGATCCAAAAGCGCAGTCAATCTTCACTTTCACCATCATCAGGACATTAAAAGAACAATTCGCATTCAGCGTCACTGAACGTTGCGAAAACGCCGTGTCCGATTTGACGCCAGGCCGGTGCCGATCAAGGCCATCAACCTGATCTCCAGCGAGATCAATAGAAATACCGGCGCCAGCAGCAGCGCACAGATGATAGTGAATTCTTTTGTGGCTTTGTCCCAGTTGACATGCACATCGTCCTGAAAAGTGGCTTTTGTGTTATAATAGGCCAAAGCCGCGATTAACAACCAGGCTCCAATCAACACTAATACATACATATATCGCCTCCTTTCATGCCTCCATCCATGGGCAGTTCTGCCTCACGGACTTTCTCTATGTTTATTATAGATTTTTTACAATTTAAATTCAAGTATTTTTTTATCCAGTTGCATATTTTAACTTTAAAAAGTATGCAAAAAACACTATCTAAAGGTATGGTTTATCGTTAAGATGAAGACTGATTTGCACTAAGGATGGAGTATCGTTATGATAAAGGAATATTTTGGTCTTGCCAAACGTAGAACATCACCAAAAGTGGAATTCATCGCGGGTTTAACGACATTTCTGACAATGGCTTACATCATTTTTGTCAATCCCGCTATATTAAGCGCAACAGGGATGGAAAAAAATTCACTGGTCGCGGTAACCTGCATTATAACCGCATTTGCTACCATTCTGACGGGGATTTTTGCCAATGCCCCGATCGCAATGGCGCCGGGAATGGGCCTGAACGCGTTTTTTGCCTACAGCCTTGTATTAACGAACAAAATCAACTGGCAAACCGCTTTAGGGGTCGTATTCTTATCAGGACTTTTTTTTCTTATCCTGACGCTGTTGGGATTACGCAAAAAACTGGTCGAAGCGATTCCCGTCAGTTTGATCTCAGCGATCTCGGTCGGTATCGGTTTATTTATCACGTTCATCGGGCTGGTCAAGCTGGGTATTATCGTGGACAATGAAGCGACGCTGGTATCCGCTGGACCTTTGACACCGAAGGTTTTAATCGGCTTGTGCGGGCTTTTAGTCATGATTTTTCTGGAAACCAGAAGAATAAAGGGCGCACTTTTGATCGGAATCCTTTTTTCAACGCTGTTGGCATTTCTATTTGGTTATATCGAAAAACCGGAGCATTTTTTCAGCGCGAAAATTGACATTTCCCACATCGCGTTTCAACTGGATATTCTGGGCGCTTTGAAGTGGAGTTTGTTCGGCAGCATTTTCAGTCTGATGTTCATGGATATGTTCGACAGTGTCGGCACTCTGGTGGCGTGCTGCAATCAGGCGGATATGGTTGACGAGCAAAAAAAAATCAAAGAGCTCGATCGGTTACTGAGTATCGATGCCGTCGCAACAATGTCCGGAGCGGTATTGGGGACATCGACGACCACGTCTTATATCGAATCGGCGGCCGGCATTGAAGAAGGCGGTAAAACAGGATTAACATCGGTGTTCACGGGATTATTTTTCTTGCTGGCATTGGCGTTTGTCCCTCTGATCGCGATCGTACCTCAATACGCCACCGCCCCGGCTTTGATCATGGTAGGGCTATTTATGATGAAGGAGATCAAAACGATCAAT
>CAZNET010000489.1:1086-2585 GCA_964571885.1 uncultured Pirellulales bacterium | reverse complement strand
TTCCCGCGTATTTATCCGGCGCATTGATCGAATGACCGCAGTTGCCGCATTTGAACTTAATCACATTCCCCCCGGTTTTTCTTAATCTTCATTATGCAGATTCCTCAAGTACCGTTAACTCCACCAATCATATTTATTACATGTATAACTTAATCTGAAGTGTTCGTCCAGTTTTTTTGGATTAAACAAGGAAAAATTTCAGGATTTGGATTCGTTATGGCGATAGTTGATGATTTTGACCTTTTCCATCGTAATCAGTCCCTCTTTGACGGATTTATCCAGAAAGGGCAGCAGCATGTTTAAATGTTCCTCGGTGTCGGCTATCTCGATGACGATCGGCAAGTCTTCTGATAGTCTTAGTATCTTTGTGCTGTGCATTCGGCTGCTGGCATCATATCCCATGACTCCACGAAGCACCGTCGCCCCGGCTAAGTGCAGTTCTTTGGCTTTCAAGACGATCTGTTCATATAACGGTTTTCCCTGGTATTTGTCCGTTTCACCGATAAAGATGCGAAGCAACAGGGCCTCTTCAGGCAGTTTCATTTTAAGCACCTCACGATTTGAGTGATATTCCAACGAAACGCGATACCGCAAATCCCATATAAACGAGAATCAATCCAAGGGTGACACTGAAAAAAATGTTTCCGAAAACAAAGCGAAATTCATTATCACGAAGCAGGTTAAGATTTTCCAGAGCAAAAGTCGAAAAGGTAGTAAACGAACCTAAGATGCCGACAAAGACAAGCATGCGGATATTCTCGCTGACCGTCATGCTCTCGAACAGCCCCCATAAAAGCCCGATGATAAACGATCCGATGAGATTGACGCCTAACGTGCCCCATGGAAAAGTTTCGCTGAGAAACTGATGAAACAACCCAGTGACGACATAGCGCAGAACCGCCCCGACCGCTCCGCCTGCCGCTATGTAAAGGAATTTTGTCATAAAATGATTCTTATAAAAATTAACTTAAAAAGACAGATGCATTTTATTATAATAGGCCGCCAAATCAATATAATTAATAAACATATGTTAAGTGAGGTTCTAAAATGTATACTGAAAAGAAATTTTTAATAGTTATTTCTTTGTTTGTCATGACGTGTTTGGGCAGTGGCGATGCGATTTCAAGCAGGGGCAGGCTGATTATTCTGGCGGATATGGCCAATGAGCCGGATGAAGAGCAGCAGATCGTGCATTTGCTGATGTGCTCAAACGAATTAGACATCGAAGGACTTATTGCGGTAACGGGTATCTTCCTGAAGGAAAATCCACGTCCCGATTTGATCCACGAGATCATCGACGGCTATGCGGGCGTTGTCGAGAATCTGAAAAAACACGCCAGCGACTGGCCTAACCCGGATTACCTGCGAAGTATTACTGCCTCCGGTCAGCAGGGGTACGGCATCGAAGCTGTCGGTGAGGGGAAATCCAGCCCAGGCTCGAAACTGATTATCGATGCAGTGACTAAGCCGGATCCCAGGCCGGTTTATATCGTGATCAA
>CAZNET010000489.1:0-1076 GCA_964571885.1 uncultured Pirellulales bacterium | reverse complement strand
TCGCACAAGCCTTGCGGGATTACAGAGCGACACACAGCGAAGAAGAAGTCAGCGCCTTTGTCAATAAGCTTCGCGTTTTCGAAAACGGAGCCCAGGGCAACGCCGGGGCGTGGATCTGCTCGGAGTTTCCGGAAATTTACTGGCTTCGCAGCAATTATCAAACATATGCTTACGGCGGGCCGGACAATATGATCGGCCCCTATACATGGCAGCCGTATTCCAAAGATTTCGTCGGGCAGCATCAGTGGGCACTGGAACACATTATGGCCGAACATGGTTCGCTGGGGGCTTGTTACCCGTTGAGGCTTTTCGACACCGGCATGCTCGGATTTCTCGAAGGCGGCGGGACTATCGGATGGATGGGACTGGTGCAAAAGGGTGTTTACGACCTCGATCATCCGCACTGGGGCGGTTTCAGCGGCAGGTTTACCGAAAAAAAGATCGAAAATTTCTGGTCACGGCACCGTGAAGTAAAACTTTACGAAGAAACACTCGACGGCTTTTATGTTTACCGAACAGCCAGTGACAAGTGGACCGATCCGCAATCCGGCAGGACGGTTGATAATATTTACGCACCTGTCTGGCGCTGGCGGCAGGCGATGTTCAACGATTTCAAATGCCGAATGGATTGGTGTGTCGAATCCTATGAAAACGCCAATCACCATCCCGTCGCAGCCTTCAACGGCGATACCGCCGATACGATCGTATTCGCAAGCGCCAAAGCCGGCGAAAAGCTGCAGCTCGACGCCTCGGCTTCGAAGGACCCCGACGGCGACGAACTGCAATACTTCTGGTGGATGTACAAAGAACCCGGAACCTATAAAGGTGACGTCGAGATCGCCGAACCGAAATACGCTAAAACCGATGTCACTATCCCCAAAGACGCCGCCGGCAAACAGATCCATATCATCCTGGAAGTCGCGGACAAAAACAAGATCGCGTCACTATACGACTACCGCCGCATCGTGATCGACGTCGAATAGCCTCAAATCAAAACAGTAATATACTCAGTGTCATTGCGAGGAGCGCAGCGACGCGGCAATCTCAGATCCTACAATTATGATTCAATATAAATT
>CAZNET010000488.1:0-2596 GCA_964571885.1 uncultured Pirellulales bacterium | reverse complement strand
TAAACGGTGTTTTTGCTAAATCACCTGTCACTCTATACGGCTCTATCGATCCGATCGAAGACAGCACTCTTTTCAATTATAATATTTTTATAACCAGCGGTGAGGCTGTTGTTAACGACGAGCTGCTGGCTTCCCTGCCTGATGCATTTTGTAACATACTGGAACCAATTAACTTACAGGATAAATTTATTTACTCGGTACACCTTGAAAACAATCAGGCGAATAACGGCTTTGATTATCACGCAAAAATAAATCTGTTGTCGAATCGTCTCAAGCTCCCCTATTTTCCGTATCCACTCAAAGAGGCTTTTGGTGAAATTCTTATCGATAACAACCATATCGAGATCAATCATTTCTCGGCGGTTCCGGATGAAACGGATGCGCTTGTGACGGACATATCCAAGCTGAATTTATCAGGAGACTTTGATTTTCAAGACGGTCAGTTGGTTCCAACGGGATTGACGTGCGAGGCTCAAGATGTGGCTTTCAGCGAAGGCTTGAAACAGGCATTGCCGCAACGTTATCAGGATATTTATGCGGCCTTGTCTCCACAAGGCCGGTTCGATGTGACTATCAGCGATTTCAATCGGTCTGATGCAGTGAGGGATCACAACGTCCGTTTGACGTCATGCGTTCGTTTCAAAGACTGCGATTTTGACGTCAAGCCGTCCATACAACAGGTCGATGCAACTATCAAATTTGATATCCGATTAAAAGAGCGATTTAATTTTCAAATCGATAAAATCGCAATTGATGCCGATCATCTCAGAATCTATGAAAAATCCTTTACCGATTTTGATATCAATCTCGGATGGCATCCGTCTGAACAGAAATGGCGGTCATCCGAATTCATCAGTGATTTATATGGAGGCAACGTCACCGGAAAGGCCGAGTTGGCCAAGCAGGACGACCAATGGAATTATATCTTCACGTTTGGTGTTCACGATGTGGATTTGAATCGTTTTTTAACGGATACCAAGACTCCGTCCGAAGGATCCTATTCGACGGGAATTTTAGGCGGCGAGCTGAGTATTAAGGGTACGTACGGCAACGCAGCATCACGGCTGGGCCGGTGCCGATTCATGGTCGAGGACATGCGTATCGGCAGGCTCTCTCCCCTGGCCAAGCTGTTAATCTACCTGAGGTTGACAGACCCTACGGATTATGCGTTTAATCGGTTATACGTAGATTCCTATATCAAGGCAGAGGAGGTGCA
Source organism: uncultured Pirellulales bacterium (assembly GCA_964571885.1). Classification (GTDB taxonomy): domain Bacteria; phylum Planctomycetota; class Phycisphaerae; order Sedimentisphaerales; family Anaerobacaceae; genus CAZNET01. Next base: position 1,380 of record CAZNET010000488.1, on the reverse strand, counting down.
TTGCAGAAAATTCGATCTTTCGGGACAGGGGATCGCTTTTTACGGATCGGGCAAGATGAATCTGAACAATCGGCAAATCGATCTAACTTTAACCGCCCGGGGTGACCGACTGGCGACCGCCGAGCCGACGTTACTTCAGTCATTTTCGGAAGGTCTCGGTCAAGCGGTGATCCGAATGAAATTGACAGGCGACGCTTATGATCCCCAGGTGAGGACAACCACACTGCCGATCTTCCAGGATTCGCTTGAGATCCTGGGCACTTCACCCTAACCGCAGGATACAATCATTGGTCTTTTAACAACAGGGGTTTCGGGCTGACCACCATTCCGGCGGAACGACAGTGTCTGCTTGTGATCCCGGTATCTCCGATATTTTTTCGCGCTTTATCGGCGAGCTGCATCAATCGATCGACCACTTCGGGATGATCAGCCGCGATATCGGTTGTTTCACTGATATCGGCTGAGAGGTCATAAAGTTCCAAAGAATGGTTATGAATACGATGACGAGACCAAAGAATTTTCTTTGTTTCGAGCGGTAAATATAATTTCCATTTACCGGAGCGCACGGCCTGAAGCTGGTCCATCATGTAAAAGTAAAAGGCTTCATGCGGGGACGGAGCTGTTCCGTCACCGAACAGAATCGGCCGAATATCTTTACCGTCAATCACTGAGTCACCCGGGACGGCCGTGTCAGCGAGATGAGCCAGTGTCGGCAGAAGATCTACGGTTGAGGTGATCTGGTCGCATGTTTTTCCCGCAGCGACTCGGCCCGGCCACCGGACCACACAGGGAACGCGCATTCCGCCTTCGAGTGTGCTGCCTTTATATCCTTTAAGCGGAAGATTACTGTCGGGTTGAGATTTGGATCCGCCGTTATCTGATGTAAATATCACCAGGGTATTGTCATCAAGATCAAGTCTTTTCAGGGCGGCCAGGATTTGTCCGGTTGACCAGTCGATCTCCTCGATGCAGTCGCCATAGATACCGTTTGCGCTTTTACCCCTAAATTTTTCACTGGCATGCTGCGGCCAATGCGGCATGGTATGAGGCAGATAGATAAAGAACGGTTTCTTCTTATTTTCAGTGATAAATTTTATTGTTTCCTGGGTATAGCGTCTTGTTATGGTTGTCTGATCGACCGGAGCTTCGATCACTGTTTCGTTTCTGAGCAGGGGTAACGGAGGATTATTATTAATCTTTTGCTCCGTTCCCATATCGTTACTGTAGGGAATGCCGTAGTAATAATCGAAACCCTGTCGGGTCGGCAGAAACTGCGGCTGATCGCCGAGATGCCATTTTCCGATGCAGGCAGTCGCATATCCTTTTTGTTTTAGCATCTCGGCAATGGTGGTTTCATTGGGATTAAGTCCTTTTTTTGCA
>CAZNET010000487.1:0-2601 GCA_964571885.1 uncultured Pirellulales bacterium | reverse complement strand
GGAATTTAAGGGCCAAAAGTGGGTCATGAGATAATTTTGGCCGTCGGTTACGATTGTTCAAAAAATATTTTGGCGCCGGTTTACTTTGTTTTTGTTAATTGTATTTGTTCTAAATTAATCTAAAATTAACTTGAACAAATCCTAATTTTAGATTTAAAATCTCATATAAGGTTTGAAAATCAGTTTCTTTATTGATTCAGCCGCTGAAGTTAGTTTATCGGATTCGGAAGGGTATAAAAGATGAAAGGCCTGTGGATTATAACAGGACGATGCAGTGTATGCGGACAGAGATTAAAAAACTCAACCAGTCTTGAAAAGCGGGTATTAAAAATCAATAAACGATGTGTCAAAGCCGAAAAAAAACTCGGCAGGGCACCGTTCGTGCAGAGTTGCAGGAAATGCAACAAACTCATTATTGAAGGCGAGACGGGTTTTGTTGATCGATATCTGATTATTGACTTGCCCGAGAGCATACAGAAAAAATCATTTCTTAAAAACAATCCTCTAATTTCTCGATAAGTTTTCATTGATTTTTCTGTTTTTTTCGCTATCCTGCAGAAATAATGGATAAATACATAGCAGACAGAACGAATCTTATTGACGCGAGCGGCATCCGCAAAGTGTTTGCTCTGGCCGCTAAACTCAAAGACCCCATTAACTTTTCCATAGGCCAGCCTGATTTCGATGTGCCCGAAGCGGTTAAAGAAAAAGCCATCGAAGCAATCAGAAACGGTCATAATAAATATTCACAAACGCCCGGTCTTGAAGTGCTCAACGATAAAATATCAAAACACATCACTCAGTGTTTCGGATGGGACAATCCGGTCAATTTCGTTGCCAGCGGTGTCAGCGGAGGGCTCTTGTTGACATTTATGGCGATGATCAATCCGGGTGACGAAGTCATTATACCCGATCCTTATTTTGTCATTTATAAGCATGTGATAAATATGTTAGGCGGCAAATGCGTTTTTATAGATACCTATCCTGAATTTGATCTGCCGGTTGAAAAGATCGCGGATGCCGTTACGAATAAAACAAAATTAATTATCGTTAATTCTCCCTGCAATCCGACCGGCATGGTTTATTCACAGGAACGGCTTGAACAACTCGCGCAGGTGGCGGAGGAAAAAAATATTGTCATCATGAGCGATGAAATTTATGACAAATTCAGCTATGACGATCCTTGTCCGAGCATTGCGTCCTTTTATGAAAAAACCCTGCTTCTGAAGGGATTCAGCAAGACGTACGCGATGACCGGCTGGCGGCTGGCTTATATCGCCGCTCATCCGTGTCTGAAGAATGTTGTTGAACAAATGATAAAAATTCAGCAGTACACGTTCGTATGCGCACCGACGCCATTTCAATTTGCCGCAATTACCGCAATGGATTGTGATGTTTCCGATCTGGTCGCTCAATACAAGGTTAAACGGGACCTGCTTTATGACGGCTTGAAAGATACATTTGAGATGAACAAGCCCGGCGGGGCGTTTTACGCCTTTATTAAAGCACCGAATTCAGACGCAACTAAATTCGTTAAAAAAGCCATTGAGAACAACCTTTTGATTATTCCGGGTAATGTTTTCAGCGAGAAAGATACGCATTTCAGAATCAGCTATGCCACAACAAATGAGAAAATATCGCAAGGCGTGGATATTCTGAGACAAATCTCGTAACCTTTTTGCTTTTATTTACGCTTTTTGAAAATACACTTGACCCCTAACGCAAATAAGGTTATTAATACAACCCTAACATAATCCTAACGAAATTCTAACATTTTGAAGGGCTCATTTAACAAGGAATTTCAATGATAAAAGACATGCTATTCGGCACGATCGGCGGCTTGGGTCTTTTTTTATTCGGAATGGGGCTTATGTCGGACGGCCTGAAGGAAATAGCTGGCCGGAAGATGAAAAGTCTCTTTGAGTTATTAACCAAAAAAAGAGTCGTTGCTTTACTAGTCGGAACAATAGTAACCTGCCTGATTCAATCAAGTTCTGCGACAACCGTTATAACGGTAGGTTTTGTCAATGCGGGGCTTCTGACTTTGAAGCAGGCATTGCCTGTCATTTTCGGAGCCAATGTCGGGACAACGTTTACGGCTTGGATCGTGTCAACTCTGGGTATCGCCGGTTTTAAGATCACGGCGTATTCGCTCCCGGCTGTAGGGATTGGTTTCGCGATGCAGCTTTTAGGTAAGACTCAGAAAGTAAGAAATGCCGGCAATATCATACTGGGATTCGGATTACTGTTCATCGGTATTAATTTTATGAAGGAGGCGTTTGGCCCGATTCAAGACAGCCAAAAAATACAGGAATTATTAATCTGGCTTGGAAAAAATCCGCTGTTGGCCATCTTGGCGGGGGCCTTATTGACAATGCTGCTGCAAAGCAGTTCCGCATCAATTATGATGGTTCAGATATTAGCCTTTCAGGGGGCTTTTGGTACGGATTGGGATTTAGTGCTTCGGGTCACCGTTCCTTTTATTCTCGGCGACAATATCGGCACGACGGTCACCGCTCAGATCGCGGCTTTACGTTCTTCGAGAAACGGCAAGCGGGCGGCCATGGGGCGTGCGGCTGCGTCCCTGGCCGACAATGTGGT
>CAZNET010000486.1:0-2602 GCA_964571885.1 uncultured Pirellulales bacterium | reverse complement strand
GCTGCCGGTGATCATCTTCGCACCCATCGCCTTCATCCAGCTCGATTCAATGAAAACGTAGCTCGTTACTTTCGGCGTTGTTTGAGTTCTTTGTTGATTCGGACGGAGCACCATTCTTTGCCGCACATGGTGCAGAAATCTTTGTCCGGCGCGTTTTTCTGCCCCATTTCACTACAGGCCTCATCGTGCATACGTTTGGCGGTTTTCGGGTCCAGCGATTCGCTGATATGGGTTTCCCAGTCGAGATTGTTCCTGGCGGTACTTAAGCGGTTGTCACGATCGCTTGCCCTGGCCAGCCCCCGTGCGATATCGGCCGCGTGGGCCGCGATCTTCGAGGCAATCACACCGATGCGAACGTCGTCGGCATTGGGCAGACCGAGGTGTTCTTTCGGCGTGACATAACACAAGAATGATGCACCATAGTAGGCCGCCGCGGTGCCGCCGATCGCTGAGGTAATATGATCATACCCCGGAGCGATATCGGTGACAACCGGACCGAGCACGTAAAAGGGGGCTCCGTCGCAAATTTCCTGCTGGATCTCCATATTGTACTGTATTTGATCAAAGGGGATATGTCCCGGACCCTCGACCATGACCTGGCACCCCTTTTCCTGTGCGCGTAGTGTCAATTCACCCAGCGTTCTGAGTTCGGCGATCTGGGCGTCATCGGTGGCATCGGCGATACAGCCTGGCCGCAGACCGTCACCCAGTGAGAAGGTGATATCATAGTCGAGCATGATATCGCAGATCTCGTCGAAAGCGTCATACATTGGATTTTGTTTGTTATAGTGGACCATCCATTTTGCCAGCAAAGCGCCGCCCCGGCTGACAATCCCGCCGGTGCGTTTTTCGATCAGCGGCAGATGTTCTTTCAAAACACCGGCGTGGATCGTGAAGAAATCGACGCCCTGTTTGGCCTGTTTCTCGATGACCTTGAGGATCAGCTCGATATCGATATCTTCGACGGTTCTGCCTTCGATAGCCTGGTAGATCGGAACGGTGCCGAACGGGAGGGGACATTGAGCGATAAGCTGTTTGCGCATCTCGTCGAGATTGCAGCCGGTGCTCAGGTCCATCACCGCATCGGCCCCGGCTTCGATGGCTGCGTTCATTTTTTCGATCTCTTCTTTTACCGTTGACTTGACCGAACTTGCGCCGATATTGGCGTTGACCTTGGTGGTCAACATCCGTCCGATCCCTCGCGGTTTTAGTTTCGCAGCGAGGTGGTTACGGTTAGCCGGTATGACCAAGCGTCCTGCCGCCAGTTCCGCACGCACCGTCTCGGGTTCGACACCCTCAACATCAGCAACGAAGCGCATCGCGTCGGTTATCACATTTTCTCGGGCCTCGGTCAGTTGCGTTTTCATAGTATGCTCCTGAAATAAAAAATCGCTTCTGCGTCGGAAGCGATCAAAAGCAAAATAATCTGTCGTTCGCTCGCTTCCCTACGCAGGCTTAACAAATCGTATTGTTTGTCCTGATCAGGTTCCAAGGGTTTTATCTCAGATTCGCATTTGCGAATCACCCCTAACGAACAAAATCATTATAGGTTTAATACGGCCGGGCGTCAAGAAAGTTTGTAAAAACCCGATTTTCAATGATTTATGGAGATTCTTTCGTGAATACGCGATAATCAAAACCTTGTGAATAACCCCATTTGTTTCATACCTCCATCGATATGATGCTTATGTGTGTATCCTTGTTAATGATTCGAGGGATCGGATGATGTATTGCATTTTTCGGTCGAAAACGATTGTGCGAAAGCGTCTGATTTTTCCATAGCGGGATTCATTTTTCGTTTAATTGCTCCCGCTTTTTGATTACTTGATTTGGGCAATCCGATTTGCTATAATAGGTTATATTTCTGGATATATTTTTAGAGGTTTTATGGGTGTACGATTGAAAAGACGAACATTTCTTAAGCAGGCCGGTTTTGTATTGGCGGCGGCGGCTTTTACTGACACCCTTAAAGCCGGGGGCCCGCTTTTCTCGAATAATGTCATGCAGGTCAACATCGGACGAAAGAGAAAACCGAACATCGTCTATATTTATGCAGACGACCTGGGCATTGGCGATCTAAGCTGCTACGGCCAGCAGAAATTTACCACCCCCCATATCGACGCTTTGGCAGCCGAAGGAATGAAATTTACCCAGCATTATTCCGGTAGTACGGTTTGCGCGCCGTCGCGATGTGCCCTGATGACCGGCCTTCATACCGGCCACTGCTATATCCGCGGCAACAAAGGCGTCAGCGGGTACGACTGGCCCATCCGTGACAGTGACTTCACCTTCGCAGAAATGTTCAAACAGGCCGGCTACACGACCGGCTGCTTCGGCAAATGGGGGCTGGGCGGACCGGAAACCGAGGGGCATCCCAACAACCAGGGTTTCGACGAATTCTTCGGCTACCTCGGTCAGGGAAAGGCGCATCGCTATTATCCGGATTTTCTGTGGAAAAACGAACAGCAGGTGACACTCGATCAACCCGGGACCTATTCCCATGATCTCATCGCTGACGAAGCATTAGCCTTTATTAACGACAATAAAGACAAACCGTTCTTTTTATATGTTCCCTACACAATTCCTCATGCTGAGCTACTGG
>CAZNET010000485.1:0-2614 GCA_964571885.1 uncultured Pirellulales bacterium | reverse complement strand
TTTGGCGCCGTATGTTTTCAATCTCATGGGATTTGGCCCCGTGGTCGTTGAACTCGAAGTGACTTATTTAAGGATCATGCTTTATACCTCTTTTTTAGTGGTTTTCGTCTGGACCCAGAATCAATTTTATATGGGCATTCACCGCCCTTCCATCGCGATGTGGTCGGCCCTGATCAGTCATATAGTCAATGTCACGATGAATTACCTTTTAATCTACGGCAAATTCGGTTTTCCACGACTTGGGATCGCCGGCGCGGCCTGGGGGACATTTATCGGCATCGCGGTCGGCGCCGTTATCCGAATGGCGATCTTTACAACCGGCCCTGTCAATCAAACCTATCTTTCCAGAAAGTCCCTTCAGATCGATACGAAAAAAATCAAAAAATTACTGACGGTCGGTTCGCCGATCGGTTTCGGCTACACGCTGAACTTTGCTTTTTTAGGAATGATCCTGTTCGGACTGGTGAGCCGATTCGGCAAAGAAGCGTCGGCCGCCACCAGTGCTGTCTTTGCCTGTATCAGTCTGACGATTATGCCGATGGTCGGTATCAGCAGAGCGCTGACCGCGGCGGTGGGAAAATCAATCGGCAAAGGCGACAAATTATCGGCCGCCAAGCAAACGTCACGCTGCGTTAGGATTGCTTTTGGATATCTTATTGTTATCGGATTGTGTTTTATTTTATTTCGAAAGCTCTTAATGAGTTTCTGGTCATCGGACGATAAAGTAATAGAGCACGGGGTCAATATTTTTATCCTTGCGGCGGTGTTTTTGCTCTTTGACGGCCTTAATATTATTTACAGCGGCGCACTCCGCGGTGCCGGCGATACACTCTGGCCGGCGTTGGTTATTGCGGCCAGTTCGACGGGTATTTTAGGCATCGGCGGTTTTCTGGTGCTGAATTTCCTACCGCAACTCGGTCCTTCGGGTCCCTGGATCTGTGCCGCGATAAACATTACCTTGGTGGCCATGCTGAATCGCTGGCGATTTCGGTCGAACCGATGGATGGGGATCGATTTATTTGAACAAAAACCGCTTGGGCCGGCTATAGAAACCATAACCGACGAATAAGAATGATTATGAAATTAACTTGTCAGATAACAGATCATCAGATGAATAATAGGTTGTGATGGAAAGAAAAAGACTATCAATACTTGCTGCATCGTTTTTTTTAATCATCTCAGTTTACGCGAATGAGCCGCTCGCGAACGATAATTTGAATGGTCTTTATGCGCGATCTATCGAACGGGTCCTTCGGCTTGAGCCGGATGATATCGACATCGCGACCGCGGCGCTGATCGTTTCCGAGCAATGGAGCGATCTTGTCCACGGCAGACGCTATCTGCAGCAGATCGACGATATGGCTTACGAGATCAAAGCCAGAGCGCAAGAACAGGATATCAAAGCCCAGTATAAAATGATCGAGTTGATCAATGATTATTTATACAAGGAACTGGGATTTCGATCGATCAAAGAGGCGAACAATCCGGACGATTTATTTCTGCATACCGTGCTTGATAAACGGCGCGGGTATTGCCTGAGTCTTTCGATCCTCTATCTGTCGCTTGGTGAACGGCTGGGACTGCCGCTGCATGGTGTCGTTGTCCCGGGCCATTTCTTTGTGCGATATGACGATGGAAAGGTCAATTTCAATATCGAAACGACCAGCAACGGCGGTTACGCGAAAGACGAATACTATATCCAGCAGTACAATGTCCCCGAGAACCGGGACCATATTTACATGCAGAACCTTGATAAGCTGCAGACGCTGGGGTGCTTTTTCAACAATCTCGGCAACTGTTATAACGGTATCGGTGACAGCGAACAGGCCATGACGGCGCTTGAGAGGGCTGTTGAGATCAATCCGGGTCTGGCGGAGTCGAGGATGAATCTGGCGAACCTTTATTTGTACTTTGGCCGTATCAATGACGCCATGTACGAATGCAAACAAGCGCTGCAGATTAATCCCAAGGACGCTAAGGGATATTTCACACTGGGAAATGCCTATCTTACAAAGGGGTGGACCAGTGAGGCGATCCATCAGTTTGAATATTCGCTTGAACTCGATCCGAATCATGCCACTACCTATATTCAGTTGGCCCAGGCATACAGCAAGCTTGATATGCATTACAAAGCGGTGTCACTTATCAAACGTGCCATCGAGATGGAATCCGGCAATCATATTTTCTACTACGAACTCGGCAATTTGTATCAACAGAATGAACAGTGCGAAAAGGCCCTGGCTGAATATCAAAAGGCGGTCGTTTTGAATTCTGATTTTGCGGAAGGCTATTATGCTCAGGGGATCTGTTATAACAAAATGAAGCAGCCTGACGATGAGGTTTTGGCCTATAAGCTCGCTTTGGCCCGAAAGCCGGACATGTTCGCGGCGCTGGCGAATCTCGGCAATGCGTATTTCAGTCAGACAAAATACGAAAGCGCTATTGAAGAATATAAAAAGGCGATTCTTACAAAATCCGACGATCCAACGGTCTTTTTCAATTTAGGCGCCGCTCATTCGAACCTGAAGCAATACAAGGGTGCTGTCGAATATTATGTTAAAGCAATCGAGCTTCGGCCCGATATGGCTTCGGCGCATAATCAAATCGCTTACAG
>CAZNET010000484.1:0-2617 GCA_964571885.1 uncultured Pirellulales bacterium | reverse complement strand
TCCACATTTGGTGGATGACCTGTTTTAGAGGTCCTTTGGCTGTTGCCGCCTCGGGTTTTTGGCCCGGGCCTTTGCTGAGATTTTCCTACTCAGCGGTTCTATTATAAGAATAATAAGTAGAATTGTTAAATTAATAATAAACTTTTTTTAAAATATTTTCCTTATTATTGGGCTGATAACGGGTGTTTTATAAAAATCGGGAAATTTTTTGTTGTTGTGATATAAAAAGGGTTGCATCTCGATGCGTGGGGAGGAAAATCCGTGGAACAAATTTGATGTTTTTTGATCTGAGGTGCTTCATTTGGACAGGGTTTATGTTTTTCTGGCGGCGGCCGGGGCGCTGCAGGCCGTGAGTTTTGTGCTTTACGGTGCGGACAAGGCGCTGGCGAAAGCGGGCGGGCGGCGGATTTCGGAAAAGACGCTGCTTTTGTTTATCGCGGCGGGCGGCTGGCTCGGGGCGATCGCGGGGATGGCGGTGTTCGTTCATAAGCGGCGCAAGTGGCGTTTCAGTGTGCGGTATTATCTTGCGCTGATATGCGGCAGCGCTGTCACGGCTGCGCTGATCTATGCGGCGATCCGTCAGGTGAGCTGATTCGGCGACGTTTTTTTTTCGGTGACCGTCAGTCGGTAATGAGCGTTTCGAAGGTTTTGTAGGTGACATTTCCGGCGGCGTCGGCGGCCTTGACGGCGATGACATGCTCGCCGAGGGATAGATCCGGGACGTGAATGTTGAATCGCTCTTCGCGGGTATCGTAAACGAGGTCCTGCGGGACGGTGCCTTTAAATTTTTCGTTGCTGTCGACGGTGAACTCGGTTTTGGTGACGATGCTGAGTTCGTCGGAGACTTTTATTTTGAGGGTGACATTTTCTTTATTTTTTTCGAGTTTGATGAGTTCGATGACAGGGCCGGTGTTATCGACGATGACGACATTTGAGATTCTGGAGGCGGTCCGGGCCGTGGCCGGGGAGTTATCGAGTTCGTCGCTTGCGGTGACGCGGATCTCGTATCGGCCGTCTTCGACGGTTTTGGTGTTCCACTCGAAGGCGTCTTTGTCGGTCTGCTCTTCGAGCATGATCCAGTTGTCCCTTCCGAGTTTTCTGAAATCGAGGCGGTAAACGAGTTTATCGCTGTTGTCGTCTTCGGCCTTGTAGGCGATCTTATGGATGCCGGGATTTTTGTCGTCGGCTTCGACGTCGACGGCTTCGACATCGGGGGCGAGGTTTGGAATGGTACTGGCCACGGCGATCTCTTTGACGGTCGGCGAGTTTTGGCCGTCTTCGCTTTTGAGGATCAGTTTATACTGAGCGAATCTTCCGAGGGGACATCGCATCTGGACCGGGCCGGTGACTTCGACGGCCTTGGTCCATTCGGAGAAGGTGGGGTCGTTGACGTCTTTGACGTTGCCGCTTCGCGAAGCGACGGTGATGAGGGTTTTTTCGGGGATGTCGGCTTCCATCTGGATCTTTCCCCAGTTGGCGGGCTGGCCTGCGTCGACGAGATCTGAGAAATAGGTTCCGCTTTGGGCGTAGCGATTGGCGACTTTGATCAGCGAAGCCGGATTGGCGGTGCCGATATAGATTTCCGGGCCGAAGACGTTGACGGAGGTAATCTGGGAGGCCTGGTCGTTTTCATAAATGATGGCCTGTTCCTCGAGGGCGGGGTCGATGAGGAATAATTTCGCGTCGTTTCCGGTTCCGAGCAGCAGCTTGTTCTGCTGACCGGCCAATGCGAAGAAGATGGCTTTTTCATCGAAGATCTCGGTGACAAATCCTTTTTTGTCGATTTTGTACACGAAGCTGGCCTGGTCGGGGGTGGAGCGTTTTCTTCTTGACGGTCTTTTTGCGGCCGATCTTTTGGCGTTGTCGGCGCCGGTGTTGGCGACCTGGAGCTGCGTGCCGTTTTTCGCATCGTTATCGGGTTCGTCCTGCTGCTTTATTTCGGGTCTTCCGGCGAGTGGCTGATTTTCGGCAAATCCTGATTCGGCCTTTACCATTTTGGCGGATGTGGCCGTGACATAAAGGTTTTCGTCCTCGCCGAAGAACATCGCGGTGACCTCGGGCTGTTCACAATCGTAGAGGACGGTCGCGGTTTTTTTCACGGGGTTGATCTTATAGACCAGTCCGCGGGTATCTGAGCCGGCGTAAACATGGTCTTCCGGTCCGACCGTGAGACAAAGGATATTTTTGTCGGTACTGTCATAAATCAGCTCGGAATCGTTTGCGTCGGGGTCGATGCGGTATATTTTTCCCTCGGGTCCGGTAGCGAGGTAGATATCACCGGCCTGGCTGACCTCGATATCGAAGATATATCGGGCGTCGTTTGGCTCGAAAAGCGTTTCGATGCCGTCCTGATGTATTCGCAGCAATCTGCAGTTTTTTCCGCTGACGGCGACCAGCAATTTTCCGGTGACATCGGTCGCCATGGCAAAAATATGTTCGTTGGTGATAAATTGTTCGGCTTCGGAAACATTGGCGTCATTGCTACGGTTGTCATCGGGCAGCAGGTCGAGATCTCCCTGTGTGGGGCTCAGTTCTTTTTCTACCGGATAAAGGCGTGAGAGTTTGTTCAGTTTGTATTCATAGACGCCGCCATTGGGGCTTGTGCCGATATAGACAA
>CAZNET010000483.1:0-2622 GCA_964571885.1 uncultured Pirellulales bacterium | reverse complement strand
CTCCCATATCAATCAGACGTGTGATTGCACTGGGAGCGTCATTGGTATGAAGCGTGCTGAAGACCAAATGGCCCGTAAGTGCGGCCTGAATAGCGATATCGGCAACCGTTCCGTCTCGAATTTCACCGACCAGAATAACATTTGGTGCCTGACGAAGCATCGCTCTTAAAATCATGTCGAATGTCAAACCGATTTCTTCTTTCACCTGACACTGATTCATACCCGTAAAGTTATATTCTACAGGATCTTCGGCGGTAATGATCTTTTTGTCAGGTTTGTTTAATTCCTGCAACGCAGCGTATAGTGATGTGGTTTTACCGCTACCGGTTGGACCAGTGACCAAAAAGATACCGTTAGGCCGCTTAATAATTTTTTGAAAGATTTCATAATTGTCATGTTCAAAACCCAGTTTCTGGATACCGATATTAACGGCATCAGGTCTTAAAATACGTAAAACGATACTCGGGCCATGGTATGCCGGCAAGGATGAGACACGAAAGTCAATATCCTGATCGTCAATGATTTTCTTGATACGACCGTCCTGAGGCAATCTTTTCTCGGCGATGTCCATTCCGGAAATAATCTTAAATCTTGCAATTAAAGGCGCCTGCATATTTTTGGGAATATTATCTTTTTCGAGGCAGACACCGTCAACACGATATCTGACTCTTACCCGATCTGACATCGGTTCGATGTGGATATCGCTTGCTCTCATATGATAGGCATTGTCAATAATCAAATTAACCAATTTAACAATCGGCCCATCGTCATCTCCACCCGCTGCCTGAATTCTTAAAGCCTCGGCCTGTAGTTCATGGCCGGATTCTTTTAGTTCGGCAGCGGTTGCGTCGATGCTGTGCTGGAGTTTATCATCTTCCTGGTCAACAACGGTTTCTTGCGAATCTTCGATAAATGATTTGATTTTCTGAGGATTCGCAACATAACATTCTAATTCTGTATTGAGGCGAAATCTCAGAGAATCCATCATATTCAAATCGGTGGGGTCGCTGATAGCAATTCTCAATTTGCCGTTTTCTTTGCCCATCGGCAGGATATTATGTCTTTTGATTAAATCATCAGGAACCATCGTAAAAGCATCGTCGGGGATGGTAATCTTATCAAGATTAACATATTTCATTCCGGCTTGTTTGGCGATTGCTTTTGCCAGTGTGTCTTCATCAATTAAATTTTCTTCGAGTAAAATCTGTCCCAGGCGTTTATCGCCCGCCTTAGATTTTTTTATTGCTTTTACAATATCTTCTTTGCCGACAATACCGGCCTTATATAAGATTTCGCCTAAATGTCTTCTTTTCGTTGGCATACGGACTCGTTATAATCCCCATTTAAAATTTTACATATTTATTACTACCTTATTATAGCATTTTTTAGAATCCAAGTCAATCCCTGACCTGTAAACGAAGCATATTCAAAGCGTTAAGCGCAGATCTTAATCTTACAGAATCTCTGTTTTTTGGAAAGATAAATTTTTCGATTTTCGGACCTTTTTTGCTTTGAACGCAAATAAAGACCAATCCAACCGGTTTTTCCGGGGATCCTCCGCTCGGTCCGGCGATTCCGGTAACCGAAATTGCATAATCGACATTAGCCTTTTTCATTGCGCCTTTTGCCATTGCTTCGGCAACTTTTTCACTCACAGCTCCATCTTTTTTAATCACATTTTCAGGTACTGATAATTGATTGGATTTTGATTCGTTTGAATAGGTAACCCACCCCTGTTTGAAGAATTGACTGGCCCCCGGCACATCCGTAATCATTTTGGCGACTAAGCCTCCCGTGCAGGATTCGGCGGTCGCCAGTGTTAATTGTTTTGAAATTAGCTGATCTGCTACTTCTTCCGGCATTGATTTACCCTCTGTCGAATAAACGATATCGCCCAATCGGTCCACCAGAATATTCTTGTCGTTTTGGGCGAATTCCACGGCTTTTTGTTTGGTTTGGCCGGTTGCGATAATTGTCAACGTGATTATACCTTGACTTACATTGCAGTTAATTAGAGGATTCCGGTCTCTGTGCATCAGGTTGCCAAGTTTCTCTGCGATAGTAGATTCACCTGCTCCAAAGCATTTGATTTTTATGATTTCTATTTGATGTTTATCGGAAACGGTTTTTATTTTTTCAGCAATGTTTTCAAACATCTTTTTCATTTCAGAAGGGACACCAGGAAGAGAGAATACCTTCGTATTGTTTTTTTGTGCATACATACCTGCGGCGGTACCCTGTTTATTTTCGATAGGTTCTGCCAAAGCGGGAATCATCGCCTGGATCAAATTTTTTTCAGGCATCTTATAGTTTCTTTTGGCAAAGAAAGCCTTTATTTGTTCCAATAATGTTTGACTCAGCTCGAGTTCGCAACCGAGCCATTTTGCTATCGCATGTCGTGTCAGGTCATCATCTGTTGGGCCCAATCCTCCGGTAGTGATAATAATATCGGCATTGTTAGCCGCCAGTTCAATTGTACGAATAATATCCTCGATTCGGTCAGGTACGACATATCCGCTTACAACCGGTATCTTCAATGCCAATAAATGCCGGGACAGATAATTCGCATTCGTATCAATAGTCGCGCCTGTTAATAACTCGTTGCCGATTGTGATGATGCTC
>CAZNET010000482.1:0-2627 GCA_964571885.1 uncultured Pirellulales bacterium | reverse complement strand
CCAGTATCTGTTGATTTCTATTCTTCAATGAGGGGATTACTCGCCTGACCAGGCATCGGCAGAGCGGCTTCGGTGGTAAAACTCCATACGGCCCCAGTGGTTGTTCCGTTGGCGTTGACCTCGTCGATACGCCAGTAATAAGTCGTATCATTAGCCAGTGTTCCCGGATCGAACGTCGTGCCAGTCTGATTGCCCTGGAACTCACTCGAATCCGGCGTCGAATCGGTCCCGAAATAGACATCGTGACTGGTGGCATCCGAACCCGCCGTCCAGCTAAGATCGGCTGTTACACTGACATTGGTGGATGCATCGATGGGACTTGGATTCGAGGCCTGTCCCGGAGGATTGCTGCCGGTGTCCCTCTGACTTTCGGCCGGACCGGTTCCGGTTGGAGTGTAACTTGCATTGGTTGTAAGGACAACTTTGTCAATGATGAAACCGTCTTCACGCATCCATATATTGAATATGTGAAGTCCGGTCGAAGTGACATTGATCGTGGCGTCAGCGCCATCCATGGTGGCCTTGCTCCAACCCCAACTGGTGCTGAAGCTGCTGATGCGATCCGAAGAACTGCTGCCGGCGTCATCTATGCCGGAATGACAGGAATCGTCATTTCCGCTCGCCCCATAACCGCGGACCCATACATAATGCGTGCCGGTTTTAACAAAGTCGACCGAGAAATCCAGACGCGGACTACCCGTTTCATAGCCGGTATTGTTATTGGTTCCGTTGTTCGGAGTCGCTTCCATGGCGCCGGTGTCACTGTATCCGGTCGGGCTGGTCGTAAAGGTCCAGCTATGACTGCCCTGCGAAACATTGTCATCGGCATTTTCAGCTTCCATGGATACGATTCCATCGGTACCGCTGTCCTGCAGATAGGCCCCTGTTCCGGTACTGGATTCGGTGGTAAAGCTCCAGACGGTGCCGGAGGTTGTACCGTTTGCGTTAACTTCGTCAATGGCCCAGAAATAGGTTGTTCCTTCACTCATGGTACCCGGATCGTACGTGGTAGCCGTCTGGTTGCCCTTGAATTCGGGTGAATTATGATCGGCATTTGCGACAGCGTCATAAGAGGTACCGAAATACACATCATGTGAAGTGGCGTCGGTTCCCGCCGTCCAGCTAAGATCGGCATCCACGCCGACGTCGGTCGAAGCATCCGCAGGGATCGGATATGTCGCCGGGTCCGGAGGCTGCTGGGTACCGCCGTCATCGAAAACGATATAGGCGACCTGTTCGGTCGTATGGCCCCGCTCCGTATCGGAGATTGTATCTTCATCGTACGCAAGATCAAGGCTTGTCGCGGTCATCGGATCGGCTCCGTAAAGTACCGGCCACCCGCCGTCACCGCCGTCCATCGCAGCACTGCTGACGATTGCCTGGGTTGCAACACTCAAACCACTTAATGAATACGTATATGGAGGTGAATTGGTCATGCCCTGAATAGAGTCACCGCCAACAGCTGCGGTATAGTCAATACCGTCAACCGTTCCCGAACCGGCCTCGATAATAATTACACCAAGCGTTTCGTTGGAACGGGTGGTAATGGTATCTTCGCCGACGTGCTTACCGACATAGATAGCCGACGAACTTGGTGGACCGGTCTGGCCCCCATTGCTTGCCCAGAAAACCGACCAGATGTCGTTGCTTGTCATAACCTGACCAAGTACAACCGGGCTGGTATAGCTGTTGGAAGATATGATCTGTTCCATCGAAGCAGACCCCCAGCTTCCTTTTGAGTTTGTTCCGGTCGAGGTCACTTTGATCGCCTCGGCTTTGACGCCGTTGCCGGCAACCGTATAGACGCCTTCTTCCATGACCATGAAATCGACGGCATAACCGCTTAAGGCCGTGCCGCTCGGGCTTTCGACCTTGACATCGAAGGTGCTGCCCGATGCGTTGCGTACCCGGACTACTGCGGGATTGTCGCTGTTGGTATAGTTGGCCGAACAGACAACCACCATCGAGGTATAACTCTGGTTGAGCGTGACATTGGTCCAGGACGAACTGTCAATGCCGACGATCGAACCGACCTCGAGTTTCGGTCCCGTAGGCGGCTGATCCGATTCGGTGGTGAAGCTCCAAACATTTCCGGTCGTTGTCCCGGTTGCATTGACCGAATCGATCCGCCAGTAATAGGTTGTCTCATTGGCAAGCGTACCGGGATCATATGTGGTCCCCGTCTGATTGCCCATGAATTCACCGGAATCCGGCGTTGAATCGGTTCCGAAATAGACATCGTGACTGGTTGTGTCCGAACCGGCGATCCAGCTAAGATTCACATTGATGCTTTGATCCGCAGCAGAATTGGACGGTGAAGGATTTGATGCCTGGCCCGGCATGGGAGGCGGAGCGGCTTCGGTGGTAAAGTTCCAAACCGTACCGGTGGTGGTGCCGCCCGCGTTAACCTCATCGATCCGCCAGTAGTAGGTCGTGCTGTACGACAAGGTTCCGGGGTCGTAAGTTGTTCCCGCCTGATTACCTTTGAACTCACCAGAGTCCGGTGTCGAATCAGTGCCGAAATAGACATCGTGGCTGGTTGCGCCTGTTCCCGCCGACCAGCTTAGATCTGTATCGATGCTTTGATCGTTCGCTGCGTTAGCCGGTGATGGGTTGGTCGCCGTGTC
>CAZNET010000481.1:0-2630 GCA_964571885.1 uncultured Pirellulales bacterium | reverse complement strand
AAATCTCAACCTATAAGGAGGTTTGCTGATGGGCAAAAAGAAAAACCCAAGGGTAACCGTATCGCCGTCATTATTTGTTACGGTCAATTGCAATGAACTGTCATTACCGATCTCCCCGGTCCCGCTGACGGTAAAAGTCAAGGTATCATTTGAGGAACCGGTATAAATACCCGATACGGAAATGGACGGATCGCTCGTTCCGCTTAAACTGGTACTGGTCGGTGATGATAAAACCGCAGGGAGAAAATCAAATTTATAACCGGTATCAGCCTGAATCTGCAATTGAGATGAAGCGGTGGCCGAAGCGCTGATGCCCGTGACCGATGACAAGTCAGCCGCCAATGAACTGAGCGTGTCGGCGGATATATCAACGGGAATCGCTGTTCGCGTAACCTCGCCGGTTGCGGTATCGGTAACTCTGACATAAATCGTACCGTCACTGGCAGTGCTCAAATCCGACAGATCGGTACTGGACATACTCGCGCCTGTCAACGAAGTAAAAGACCCGCTTGACCCCACTCCCTGAACGTGATATTCATTAACCTGCTGGATGATTTGACCGGCAAGGGTATTCAGTTTCGCCGAGATATCGGATACCACCGTGTTTTTCAATGACAACAAACCGCCGATCCTGCCTCCGCTGAAGGTAGTATCATAGTTGTAGGCGTCCTTAACGGAAATCCCCAGATCGCCGTTTTCTCCCCGTCCCGCCTCCAGTTCTATATAGGTCGAACCTGTCACGACCGGAACCGTGCCGACAATCACATCGATGACACCGTTATCGCGTGATATCGTTTCCACTCCTGCTAATTGAGACAAATCCGAAATGAGCTTATCTCGCTGATCTTTGAGGTTATTCGGCTTGGAACCAAGCAGCTCTATTCCTTCAATATCACTATTCAGTTCCGCGATGGAAACAATCAGTGAATTTGCCTCGTCCACCTCATTGACCGCTTCAAGCTGTAAATTCGTATCCAGATCGCTGAGAAAATCGCTAAGGGTTCTGAACATACTCGTCATTGCTTCGGCTTCGGCCACGACCTGATTTTGCCAGACCGATTCATCCGGATGAGCGGTTAAATCCTGAAGAGAATTGAAAAAGTTATCTATCAACTGATTAAGTCCGTTTTCGGAAGCAAATTCACCAAAAGCACTTTCTATATTTTTCAGCGTCTGTAATTCTGTATTGACCTGCTCCAGCAAACCATTCTGTGTCAACGTCTCTTTCTCCAGCATATTATCAACCAATCGGCTGATACTCTCAATATCGACACCGCCTCCAATCAAATTATTATTGGCCGATGAAAGCAAAGCCGGTTCAAGATTAATACGCTGACGATGATAACCTTCAGTCGCCGCATTCGCGATATTGTTACCAATCACATCAAAGGCCTTCCTCGCTGCATCGAGACCATCAATACCAATCGCAAAACTTTCCATAGGGATACTCGCCTAAATAACCGATCCTTATAATTTCATGTTAACAAAAGCCGTTCCATTCTGCTGCTGCGAGGAACCGTTCGAGTTGTAACACCCCGCATCATGTTTTTCCAAACCGAATATAGCACTGATAAGACGATTGTTAAATCGGGCGCAATCGGTTAGTAGTATCGCGGTTTTAGTGTATTCTTGTTTCAAGCGATGCGTTAACGAAAGCGCCTGCTGCTTTTTCGATAACAAAAGCTCAGAAAAATCCTCAAATACCGATGCTAAATGAGTCAGCGTTATTTCCTTCACAGGCAATCCGAGAAACAGCGCTAATTCTTTTGTTATTCTGTTTCTGCGCCGTTCATGATGTAATGCATCCTGAGATTGCTCTCTGATGGTTCCAAGAAGTCTGTTGAGACTTTTGTCATCACGTTTGATGACAAAACCGCGAAGCCGGTCGAGCCTCGATAAATTGATTTTAATATTCTCAATATCCTTATCAAGAACATCCAGCAACTCCATTAACTTATTGTCAAGTATCGCTTTATTCATCATCAATCACATAGTAATTCAATCATAGCAACTCGGAGAGGTGATCACCGTTTTCATTGCTGCTGTCAAACGTTTGTGTATCTTTGAAAAACTGATAGATATCCTTCCACATACCCAGTCCGCCCTGATCGGCAACTTCTCTTGCTAAATGCGTCCAGAATATCCCGTCTATCTGTTTGGCCGGGCCGTCTTTTTCCTCAGACCAGTCGATCACCGTATCCTTCATCTTGTCGAGAAGTTTCTGGATGAAGATCGACTCAAAATCCTTGGCGATCTGTTCTTGTTTTTCTTCGGGAACACAACGGCTGTCCTGCTTCGCCTTCAGTAGATCCGGCGAGGAGACCTGCTCGGTTAAAAATGCTTTCGAAATATCCATAATCGTACCCCGATCATTAAAACTACATAATTTCAAGCTTGGCTTGAAGCGCCCCGGCTGTTTTGAGTGCGTTGAATATTGCAACCATATCACTCGGTGTCGCGCCGATGGCGTTCAAAGCTTTGGCAAGTTCTGAGACGGTCACTACATTAGGCACGGGAACCAGATAGCCCGTTTGTTCCTGGATCCCGACATTCGTCTCCGGCACCCGCTCGGTGCTGCCCGCATCAGAAAACGGTGCGGTCGGCTGTGATACGTATTCGGTTTCCTGTAT
>CAZNET010000480.1:0-2657 GCA_964571885.1 uncultured Pirellulales bacterium | reverse complement strand
CGAAAATATCGATATCGTAGCGAAATTGCTGGTCGATCATCCGGATGTGCCGATGGCGACCCTGGTCAGCCGATTCAAAAATGCCGATCAAATCGACAATCCGAATATCGTGAAAGCCATTGTGGATTCACGCGGCCATGCGATCTATTTCTCAAGATCGCCAATCCCCCACGACAGAGAAAACAACGGTATCGGAGATACAGAGCAATATCTAAGGCACCTCGGTATTTACGCTTACAGAAAAGATTTTCTGTTTAAGTTTACCTCAATGCCCCAGAGTAATCTCGAAAGAATAGAAAAACTCGAACAATTAAGAGCAATTGAAAATGGATATAAAATTTTAACCGCTGTTGTGCAGCATAGTTGTGACGGGATCGACACTCCCCAGCAGTATGCGGAATTTGTAAAATGGATGAAAGCCACGGAGGACAAAGAGAGCTCAGAGATAATTAGCCACAGAGATCACAGAGATCACAGAGGTATTAAATTAGCCACAGAGGACACAGAATCAAAGAAATTAGCAAAGGATACGGAGAACCCAGAGATTTAATAATGGCAGATGAAGTAACAGAAAAGATTATTAAGGCTGCGATCGAGGTTCACAGAGAATTAGGCCCGGGACTACTTGAATCGATTTATGAAGAAGCCCTGTGTTATGAATTCGAGTTGCAGGATATTAAGTTCGAAAGACAAATACAAGCTGATATTATCTATAAAGACAAGACTATAAAAGGCCAGAGAATTGATTTACTGGTCGAAGGCGAAGTTGTGGTTGAGATCAAGGCTATAAATAAATTACCTGAAGTCGCGATTGCTCAAACGATTTCCTATTTGAAAGCGACTACTTTAAAACGTGGCCTGATCATTAATTTTAATGAAAAGAAACTGATTGATGGAGTCAAACGTGTCGCCAACTAAAGCCATAGAGTGCATAAAGATAATTATAAGCCACAGAGAGCACAGAGGTGTTTTAAAAAGCCACAGAGTACACAGAAAATTAATAGAGATCTAAATGGATAGAAAACATATAATTAGTGAAATCATAAGGACCGCTAAAGAAAATAACGGCGTACCGTTAGGTAAAGCGAGATTTGAGAAATTGACAGGAATCAGATTCTCTGATTGGTATGGTAAATTTTGGACTAAATGGGGCGATGCTGTTAAAGAAGCTGGTTTTGAACCCAATCAATTTAATGTAGCCTACGATCAAGACTTTTTGATTGAGACAGTTATTTCATTAATAAACGAACTTGAAAAATTTCCTACTCAAGGAGAAATTAGACTAAAAGAATATAACACAGATGGTTTTCCCTCTCATAATGCGATCAGGAGAGGTTTGGGTAAAAAAAGAGAAATGGCTCAAGTAATATTGACCTATTGTGAAGGAAAGTCAGGATATGAAAATATAATCGATATTTGTAAAAGAATAGTTGGTAATCCAATAAAAAAGAAATCCGAAAATTCTAAAGAAGATGATTCAAAGTTTGGTTATGTTTATCTGATGAAATCAGGAAGATATTACAAAATTGGTAAAAGTGATTGTGTTGAAAAAAGAAATTATGAAATTGGTATTAAACTTCCTCAAAAGTTGAAATTAATACATAAAATAAAAACGGATGATCCATTTGGAATAGAAGCCTACTGGCATAAAAGGTTTGAAAATAAAAGAACGGAAACTAAAGGAGAATGGTTTGATTTATCACTAGGTGATGTCAAAGCGTTTAAGAGAAGAATGTTTATGTGATCGTTATAATTTAAAGAATTAATAATTTTATTTCTCTGTGTGCTCTGTGCTCTCTGTGGCTTAAAAAAATGAATATAAAAACTCTATGTGCTTTGTGTTCTCCATGGCTAAAATAAAATGAATATAATAATCTCTGTGAACTCTATGTGCTCTGTGGCTTTAAATAATTATAAGAAAACTCTGTGGCTAAAAGGAAGGTAGTTCATGGCTGACAATAAGGATCTATTAGCATCGGTTAGTGATGTTTCAACGGAGAGTGAATTTTTCTCGCCTATACCCAAAGGGTATAAAAAAGGTAAAACCAAATACTGTTTCGTACTCGGCACGGTGATGAGTGGACTGGGCAAGGGAATATTCTCATCCTGTCTGGCAAAACTCATGCAGGACAAGGCACTGAAAGTCGCGCCGATCAAGCTCGAAGGGTACCTCAATATCGATTCGGGGACATTAAATCCTTTCCGTCACGGCGAGGTCTTTGTTCTTGACGACGGGATGGAGTGTGATATGGATCTGGGGACTTATGAACGTATGCTTGATCAGGATCTGACTAAAGAAAATTTTGCGACCAGCGGTCAGATCTTCAGCTCCATTCTGCACAAGGAACGTCACGGCGATTACCTCGGCAGGGACGTTCAAATGATCCCGCATGTCACCGGCGAGGTAAAACTGAAACTGCGTACCCTGGCGATGAAGACCGAAGCCGATATTGTCTTCGTGGAGATCGGCGGCACGGTCGGTGACCTCGAAAACGCGTATTATATCGAGGCAATACGCGAGCTGGCCTATGAAGAAGGGGACATGAGTTCATGTTTTGTCGCATTGACCTACATCCTCGAACCGCCCACCCTCGGTGAGCAGAAATCAAAGGCCGCCCAGTTGGGAATCAAACAGTTGATGCAGAGTGGTATTCAGC
>CAZNET010000479.1:0-2658 GCA_964571885.1 uncultured Pirellulales bacterium | reverse complement strand
TTGTCGATCTGTCTTTTCAGATTGTCATACGGCGCCTGCAGCGATATGAGTTTGCGGGCGACCTGGTCGGATTTTTTATAGCGTGACACATCGTCAAAGGCGGGACCGGAAATGATCAGCGGGGTACGGGCTTCATCGATAAGGATCGAATCGACCTCGTCGATGATCGCGTATTCGAGCGGCCCCTGTACCATTTGATCCAGCGAGGTTTTCATGTTGTCGCGGAGGTAGTCGAAGCCGAACTCGTTGTTGGTTCCGTAAGTAATGTCGCAGGCATACTGGTCACGGCGCTGCTGGCCGGCGGTATCCATATCGGCCTGGATCGCTCCGACGGTCAATCCCAGGGCTCTGTAAACCGGACCCATCCATTCGGCGTCACGCTTGGCGAGGTAATCATTGACGGTAATGATGTGCACTTTTCTGCCGGTCAGATGCACAAGATAGGCCGCGAGGGTCGCAACCAGGGTTTTTCCCTCGCCGGTCGCCATTTCAGCGATCCTGCCGTCATATAAAACATTGCCGCCGATCAACTGGACATCGAAATGACGCATGTTGACATTACGCTTGGCGACTTCACGGACAACGGCAAAGGCCTCGGGTAAAAGATCTTCCGGATCGGTCCCCTTGCTTATTCTATCCTTGAACTCGGCGGTCTTGGCCTTGAGCTTCTCGTCGCTGAACTTCTCGAATTGCTCTTCGAATTCACCGGCTCTGGCGGCGGTCTGAGCATAGCCTTTGATCAGCCTCTCGTTGCGCGAGCCGAACAGCTTAACTAAACTTTTGTTGATAATATCTAAAGCCATCGGTTATCTTTTCTGTAACCTGATCTATTTTGTCACTCGGGTTAAATATTCTCCGGTTCGGGTATCCACACGTATCACATCACCGACCTTGACGAACGGCGGCACCTGAACAACAAGTCCGGTTTCCAGTGTCGCCGGTTTGTTTTGATTGGTCGCGGTGGCGCCTTTGATCTCGGGCGGCGTATCGGTCACTTCCAGATCGACGCTGTTGGGCAGATTAACAATGACCGGTCTGCCCTCATATATGGACACCTCAAGCTGCGTATTGGGTTTTAAATACTTGGGTCCATCGCCGAACGCCTCAGAATCCAGCGTGATCTGCTCATAATTGGTCGTATCCATTAAAACGTGTTCGTCACCGGCCGAGTAGAGATATTCATATGTGCGTTTATCCAAATAAGCTTCTTCGACGGTTTCCTCGGAACGCAGACGTACGTTCTGGATCGAACCGTCTTCAAGGCTCTTGATCTTTGTCTGATACACCGCCCCGCCTTTTCCAAGTTTCACGTGCTGATAATCCACGATAGAATACAGCTTACCGTCGACCTTGACGGTCTGACCTTTTTTCATTTCTGATGCTCTCATTGACTGCTCCAATAAATCATATTATATTAAAGGCCTCAGTATCTCAAATAAATCTGAAAAGTCAAGCGATGATTACTGTTAAGTCCTTTTATCTTCTCTTGAATCTTTTACCTTTTCTGCGCTTGGTTGTTCGGTTTTTGCGCTTATTTTTCTTGGAAGGGGCGGTTTTAGGCTGTTTTTGAGGATCAACAAGCGGATTAGCCGGTTGCAGATTCAGTTGCCGAGCGGCGATATTGACCGACACGATCTTTGTCTTTATGGGCCTGCCGAGATGAATACCGACACCGGAATTAACACCGAAGACACACTGGAACTTGTCGTTATATTCCCATCGGTCCGGCCCCAGATCCGCAAGCTGGATCAATCCTTCGACACCGTATTTCTTCGATTGGGCGAAAAGGCCGAATCCCGTAATACCGGTGACGACACAATCCAGCTCCGAACCGACGCGTTTGCCGAGCATATGTAAAATCAAAACGGTTTTGACTTCCCGCTCGGCGTCCTCGGCACGTTCTTCGGTGAAGGTGATGTGTCGTCCGATTTCGGTCAATTGTTCCTTATTGCCGGACAGATCGACATCCCTTTCAAGATAGCTCTGCAGGGCCCGATGAACGAGCAAATCGGCATAACGGCGGATCGGGCTGGTAAAGTGACAATATTTTTTCGACGCCAGGGCAAAATGTCCCATGTGCAGCGGCGAATACTCGGCCTTGGCGAAGCTTCGCAGGACAACCATATTGACGCCAAGCGAAACATCGGTTCCCTTGACGCTGTCCAGCAGAGACTGGAGCGATTTTCTATCGGGCGATTTCGGCAGCGAATAACCGAACGCTTTGACAAGTTTAACAAGATTTTTCAAGCTCAGCTGATCAGGTTCGGGATGAATCCGTCTTAGAAATTCAATATTCAGCCTGTCCAGCAATGACGCCACCGCTTCGTTGGCTTCGACCATAAACATCTCGATGATCGTATGCGGATAGCTGTCGTCGGCGGGCACGGCATCGACAATTTGACCGGCCTGATCGAACACGATCTCGATCTCTGGCAGATCGAGATGAAGCATCCCCTGGTTTCTTCGTCTTTGCTCGATGACCCTGCTGAGCTTTTCCATGTCCCTTAACAGCTCAATCACGTCAGGACTAAGATCCTTTGTATGTCCCTTGAGAATTCTGTCCACCTGCTGATAGGTCAGCCGTTTATTGGAACAGATGACTGAATTGGCAAAGCGCCTGGACAGAACTTTGCCCTTGCCATCATAGGTAATATAAAC
>CAZNET010000478.1:1138-2661 GCA_964571885.1 uncultured Pirellulales bacterium | reverse complement strand
CAGTTCGAGCAGTCCGCCGAATTCGTCTGTTTTCTGCCAGAGATAGATTCCCCCGATTGCGGTAGCGACGCTGGAACCATCGGCCAGTGTGATTTTTTCAAGTTCGAGTTTCCTGCCGCCCAGCGGCGCGATGTTCACCGTGTAACGAAATTTCG
This sequence comes from uncultured Pirellulales bacterium, assembly GCA_964571885.1. Taxonomy (GTDB): domain Bacteria; phylum Planctomycetota; class Phycisphaerae; order Sedimentisphaerales; family Anaerobacaceae; genus CAZNET01. Next base: position 2,506 of record CAZNET010000478.1, on the reverse strand, counting down.
GACCGACTTTTCTTTCTTTTTCTTTCACCGCTTCCAGTGCCTCGGCGATGAAATCGGGCCGCTGCACCCCTTGCTCAGTTCGAAATGCGACCGGGCGGCGTACCCCCATTCTGACAAGATCTTCCATACTCTCCGGAAGACGAGCCCGGCGTCTGATGAACTGTTTAGGCCTATCGTCGATTAATTCAAATGCCCGTTGAGCATCCGTGTAGAGTTTAAGCTCCGACGGATCCTGATCGAGCCTTGTGTCGGCGGTAATATAAGTATCACCGGTTATCGTAAAAGACAACAGACGCAACTGGCCTTCGTCCAGCGTTGTTTCTTTGATCTGAACACTTTGATGGTTCCCGGCTCGCTGAACCGATACGCCCCCTTCCAGATAAACCCGTGCTTGAGAAGTCGAAGTGACCCTGCCGAGATACTCTATTCGGTGGATGGCGATTTCGACGACTCCCCTGTCGGCGTTATAGGTATTGCCACCAACCCGCAATTCAACACCTTCGCTGCAGATAAAACCATACAGATCACTGCCTTTTTGATAAGTGATGACCTGTTTGGCGCGCAGGTGCAAATCCAGACCTGCAAAGGGCTTGGCCTGATCCGTTTCGATCGCAATGGTAAGGTTATTCGCCATCAAAATAACGATTACAGCTATAAAAAATCTAATTTTCAGCATTTTCACATATTCCATTATGTAAACCTTCCCGGCTTTGAGCCGGGCTTTTTGCAGATTATATAAACTAAGAAGCATATTACCAGCAAAAAGCCATTTTTTAATTAACCAAGGCTTATTGAAAATCCATGATGATTGGCCAATTTTGAATATTAATGATTGATAATTGACAATTAAGCAGGGTTTTCTAAACTAAACAGAAAGGATTGACTTTTAGAAAGGATACCATGACTTCACATTATCAGAAAAAAGTAATTTCCAATTATTATGACAATCTCGATACCATCATGCTTAATAAGCTTTCCGAGCTGGTGACCGAGCTTTACCTGGCCGATTCGGATAAACGCAGAAACCAGCTCTGGCAGCGCGTCGATAAGGCCATGATAAAACTGAAGATCAAGCCCGATATTCGCAAACACATCATGGCAAAAAAGGACATCGAGATCCTTGCCAAAAATATAAAAGAATGGCAAAAATAGCGAAATATGAATTGCTGGGAACAAATACTTGCATCAGATCGTTTCTTCTTTGGAATCTCTTTTCTGAGTTAGACGAAAACCAGATCGCAGATCAATATCGAAAAGATTATTCGTAGCGTTTCATGGCATATTTAACGATTTTATCGATGAACTGCTCATAAGCGATGCCGGCTTTTTCGGCAGCCTCGGCGACCTCCTCCCCGTAGGCCACATCGG
>CAZNET010000478.1:0-1128 GCA_964571885.1 uncultured Pirellulales bacterium | reverse complement strand
GGGTTGGTTGGTGGAGCCAGAATCGTGCTCAGATCAATAATCACGATGCTGCCGTCGGGTCGCAGTCTTAAGTCGATCCGTCCGTAGTCCTGCAAATGAAGAATGCGATAGGCCTTCTTACAGATACGCTGAATCCGCTGCTCGTCCGCTGGTTCGAGCTCGGCAAAACCGAAACGGATATTCCATTTTTCGCGATAGTCATCGTTCCATTTAACCCGATACGTTGTCAGGTACGGCCCTTCGTCATTGTCAAAATCATAAAGACATTCACGTATCGGCAGGGCCGTCAATCTCTTGTTGCCCATAATACTGACATAAAATTCTCTTCCCTCGATATATTCTTCCGCGATCACCGGCTGGCCCCACCGCTCGTGTACAAAAACCGTCCGCTGCTCAAGCTGCGTGTCACTGGTGACAAGCGAAGCGTTGGATATTCCCTCCGAACTGTCCTCAAAAGCGGGTTTCACCACCAGCGGATAATGGATATTCTTCGGCTTACGGATTAAATGGCCTATGGGCAGCGAAATAAATTTCGGCACCCGGATCCGGTGGTGACTCAACAGTTCCTTGCAAAGCCTTTTGTCGCGGCACAGCATCAACCCGTCGATGCCGGCACCGGTATGCGGCATATCCAGCATCTCGAGCAGCGCGACAATATTTTTATCAAGACACCGGTCGCCGCCTAATTGTTCGGTCAGATTAAAAATCAGATCTGGACTTTTGACCTTCAGTTGCGCGATCAGTTCTACAATATCTTCCAGTCCCGGCTGAACCGATACTTCGTAATTCAGCTCCCGAAGGGCCTGAATCACATGATGCTCGGTTGTCGGCTTGTCCGGTACTCCATAAAATTCGGGATCGTCATCGGGAACAGTTCCCTCATCGACCAGCACCGTTATTTTCTTTTGTTTTTTCATCGATTGTTCTTCACTAAAATCTTAAGCGTATCACTTGCAATTGCCGTTACCAGAGTGGTAATGCCGACAATATCCTTTTTGTCATTATTACTGAAAAGCTCGAGGGCGTTACACCGCTCGATCACACGGTTGACCAGCATATGCAGGTCATATTTTCGATGGCCCGTCCACTGGGCGACGCTGTCGATAATTTCACGCCGATTCTGGCGAA
>CAZNET010000477.1:0-2666 GCA_964571885.1 uncultured Pirellulales bacterium | reverse complement strand
CAAAGAACACGGTGAATATACTGATGAAGAATTTTCTTGATTTCTGCATGGCGTCGCTTGTATTTCTGATATTCGGTTATGCGATAATGTTCGGCAACGGGAACACGTTGTTCGGGACGAACGGCTGGCTGCTCATCGGAGCAGAATCGGGAGCCGACATTCCGCTGTATGCCTTCTGGCTGTTCCAGGTGGTTTTCTGCGGTGCCGCGGCGACGATCGTTGCCGGCGGTGTGGCAGAGCGTGTAAAGTTTAAATCATACCTTATCTATTCATTTCTTATTTCCGCATTTATTTATCCACTCATCGGGCACTGGATATGGGGTGGAGGATGGCTTGCCGATATGGGATTTGCCGACTTTGCCGGTTCCACTGTCGTTCATGCAACAGGCGGATGGGCGGCGTTTATCGGTGCATATTTAATCGGTCCACGGCTGGGGAAATACAACGGCGGCGGGCGTGTTAAACTCATTGCAGGGCATTCGATGCCGCTTGCCTCTCTCGGTGTTTTTCTCCTGTGTTTCGGGTGGTTCGGATTTAACTGCGGTTCGACACTGGGGGCGGCCGACGGTGTAACGATTTCACTGATAGCAATCAATACAAATATTGCGGCAGCATCGGGAGCGCTGGCAGCCATGGTGGTGTCGTGGAAAAAATTCGGCAAACCGGATTTATCGATGACAATGAACGGTTCACTGGCAGGTCTTGTGGCGATTACCGCACCCTGCGCTTTTGTGACGCCGATAGAGTCGATATTTATCGGTATTGTCGGCGGGATTATCGTTGTTTTCGGTGTCATTTTTCTTGATACAATTAAGGTTGACGACCCTGTCGGAGCGGTCCCGGTTCACGGGATGAACGGTATCTGGGGAACGCTGGCGGTTGGTCTTTTCGGGCACCAGAGTCTCGGGCTTGCGAACGACGGGCTGTTCCACGGCGGCGGTTTTACGCAGTTCGGGATCCAGGCGCTGGGCGTTTTTACCTGCAGTCTTTTTGTGATAGCCACGATGTTTGTCGTCTTCAAGAGCATTCAGGCAACCGTCGGGTTTCGTGTCAGCAGGGATGACGAACTCAAGGGGCTTGATATCGGTGAACACGGTATGGAATCGTACAGCGGATTCCAGGTATTTGTTACCGAGTAAAAAAAGAATCTTTTTTTAAAATATTGTAAAAAATAATACTTGCAAATAATACTATAAATAAGTATACTTTCGGAGGCAAAAATGAAATTTATTATAGCAATGATTCAGCCGTATAAACTTCCAGACGTTAAGAAAGCACTGTACGACGCTCAGGTTCACAAAATGACCGTTACAAATGCACTCGGATGCGGTGAGCAGAAGGGATATACCGAAACATACCGCGGTGCGGAGGAGGAAGTTAACCTGCTGAAGAAATTACGGCTTGAAATTGCCGTTAACGAGGATTTTGTCGAGCCGACAATTAATGCGATAATTGAAGGAGCAAAAACAGGCACCATCGGCGACGGCAAGATATTCGTTCTTGATTTACCGATCTGTATAAGAATCAGAACGGGTGAGAGCGGTCAGGATGCCATAGGGTAGAAAAAAACGGTTTGGAGACGTTCCTGTGATTAAATGGTCCGAGAAATTTTCAGTGTCAAACGGACAGATTGACAATCAGCATAAAAAGATACTGGAAGAATTGAACAATATTATACGGTTGATTGGTTTAAATAAATCGGTCCATGATATCAAACTTGCCTCGGACATGCTTGAGGACGTGGTGAAGACGCATTTTATAACCGAGGAACGGTTAATGAAGATGAATAATTATCCTGATATGAAAAAGCATCTTAAAGAACACAGGATTTTCGAAAAAAACATACAATTGTTGAAAAAGGCATTGATACAATACGGGATCAGCGACAGGCTCAAGGAGATGATACATACTGAGATTATGGAATGGAATAACAAGCATATAATGGAATTTGACATGAAGCTGGGTATTTTTCTGAAATCAAAAAACAACATGTAAAAGATGTATTATGAGAATACAGAATTTGATGTTGGCTTCAGGCGACGATAACTATCGTCGCTTTTGATTTACTTTCAGTACTATTTCACTGATAAGCGTGACAAGCAAGCGGGATTCAGAAACATGCCGTGCCATTACAGAATAAGATAAATTATATAGCATTGCAGGGAATGATCAATACTGCCTGATTTTATTAATAACGGTGAAATATTTAAAAGAAATGATTTTTAATTAATGAGATCTGATTTTTTATTGTACAGCAGCACTAATTTTATTATAATTAGAACACAATTTTCTTTTTCGTATCGAATATTTGAGGGCATGGATATTTTCCTGCCCTCTTTTATTTTTAAATAAAATTTATTTCTTGACTAAATACTATTTTATTATTAATATTTTTATTTACATAACATACTGTCTATTATTTTTTCAACATAAACAATATTTTCTAAAGCAGGAGGGTATCACATGTCAGAGAAAAAGGAAATTACCCGGCGGAATTTTATTAAAAATACAGCTAAGGGGACAGCCGGGCTTGTTCTTGGATCCAGTATGGCGAGTTACGCTGCCAGAACGTCATTCATGAAAAGCAGTCCAAACAAAACAATCGGTCTCGGGATTATCGGTATCGGTATACGGGGCAAACAATTATTAAGCGCAATCGGTCTTGT
>CAZNET010000476.1:0-2667 GCA_964571885.1 uncultured Pirellulales bacterium | reverse complement strand
ATTGTTCCACAAGTTCCAAACCCGACATAACCGGCATCTGATAGTCCGTGACAACAATATCCGGTTGAAATTCACAGGCCAGTTCATATGCCTGTCCTCCGTTTTCAGCCGAAATAACTTCATAACCGTTATTTCTCAGTTTAATTGCTACCACATGAACGATATGAATTTCATCATCCACAACCAATACTTTTTTACCTGTCATCAATCAGCCTCCACACTACATAAATCAATCATTCACTTTTTATTCAAATGTTCAAAGTTACACAGGAACCGGACTCGATTTCATTAACGGCAACTCGAAACCAAAAGTGCTTCCTTCTCCAAGTTTGCTTTCAGCAAAAACTCTGCCGTCATGAATTTTCTCTACAATTTGTTTGACCAAACTTAATCCCAATCCAGTTCCCTTTGCACCGCCTGATGTCGATGCCCTGTAAAATTTATCGAAGACGTGATTTAGTTCATCTTCGCCAATACCCACCCCGGTATCTGTAATAGCCACACGAAGATGCTTTGAAATCTCGTCTACATCAATCTGTATCTTAATGGTACCTCCTTTGGAAGTGTATTTGACAGCGTTACTGAGAAGATTAATGACCACCTGTGCCATCATATCCCTGTCGGCATGAATCTGATCGTGTACGATTGGATTTTGGTGGATCAGCTTAATCTCTTTCTCCTCGGCATAACCTTTGATCATCTGCAGTTGTTCTTCGATCACAATCGTCATACTTATTGGTTTCTTTTCGACTTTCATCATGCCCGATTCAATCCTGGAAATATTAAGAATATCCTCGATGAACCGATTCAGACGTGCTGCCTGATTTTGAATGATCGAATAAAACTCTTTGCGTGAGCTTTCACTTTCAATCTCGCCATCTATCAGCATTTCCGTGTACGCCGTAATCGAAGCCAGGGGCGTTTTCAATTCATGCGACACATAACTGACAAAATCATCCTTCATTTTAGATATTTCTTTTTCGTGCGTAATATCGTGCAGCACCACGACGACACCACTAATTTTATCGTCTTTGTCGCTGACTCGAGAAAAAATACTGTCAAAGGTTCTCGTTCTGTTATCGACTAAAAACTGTAATTCCCGTCTTGTGGCACCGATTTTATTAGATGCTGTTTGACGCAATAATTCCGCGAATCCGGAATGTGAACCGGTGAAGACTTCCGAAATTGATCTATTTCTCGACCTGGAAAAAACAAAACCGAAAAGTTTTTCGCAGGCATCGTTGGCCATGATCAGTTTATTTGACTCGACCACCACCACAGCGTCTTTTATACTGTAGATAATCGCCTCAGTGTTCTGCTGCTGACGCTGAGAGAGCTGGATTTGAAGCTGAAGCTCTTTGACCATATTCTCCAGCTTGTTGATGTTATCGGCATCGACGGCCAGACGTGTGTCAATCACTTCATTAAGCCTGTCAACAACGGTTGTTTTGAGTGGATCTAAAACATTATTATGTCTTGAGAGTTCCGGATCAACATCTTTGAACCGTTCGGTTACATCGTTGACCGCACAGATGATTCGAACTAAAAACCATCCCAACCAGAGCAAAACACCGATGACAGGCGCCCATGATATCAGTAATATCTGCATCAACCCGATGCTTTCCCGGGACTTTGAAAACAGTCCCAGGAAGAACAGGCCGCACAGCAGCAAAACCGCAAATGCAAGATAGTATATCTGTATTTTCTTCAAAGCACTAATTCCTGATTACTTCTTTATCATCATTCATGAAACCCAAAACATTAATCTTCCGCACCAAGCTGCTTTTTGATTTCATCTTTCAAGCGAAGTGCCTCGGTATAAGTCGGACGGAAATGCAGAGAGATATTTACCTCTGTCAGAGCCTTTTGATAAGCACCTTCTTCAAAGTACTTCAAGGCCTGAATGTATCGACCTTCGGCAATTCTGCGTCTGCTGATCCATTCGAGAGACTCCCGAACACCTTCTTTCTTGTTTTCCATATCCTCGAGGGCATCTTCACCGGAAACTTCTTCGGTATCTTCGATAATGTGCGGTGTAAGCATGACGATCACTTCTTCCCTCTGGGTTTCGTCACTGCTGCCTCTAAATGCCGCACCGACGAATGGAATATCGCCTAATAAAGGAACTTTTTCCCTGGAAGTCGTTACGACATCTCGGAACAGTCCGCCGATTACTATTGTTTGACCGTCTCTAACAATAATGTTCGTTGCCAGTTCGGTAGAGCTTTCATCCGGAATTTGATTAGCTTTCAGCACACCGGAACTGTCTTTCGGATGGATATCCATTCGAATGTATCCGTCTCTTCCGATATAAGGTCTGAATTTCAGACTTGTACCGGTTTCCAGGAATTCCACTTCCTGTGTCGTCGATGTCTCGCTCTGTTTGGTTTGTGAAACATAACCGATCTTGGTACCGATATAGACCTGTCCCATCTGCTTATTCACAGCCATAATATTGGGATTGGCCATAACAGTCGCATCGGATACGGAATCAATCGCCGTTACTAAAGCGGAAATTTTATCCTTTGTGACGCCGATACGAATGCCGCCGGCAGCGACATCCGGAGCAAAACCGACCGTCTCGGCACCGGTTTCCGCCGCAGCGGCAATACCAGCCACCGATTGTATGGCGGCTCCGTTGATAGAATTCCAGTTAATACCAAACTT
>CAZNET010000475.1:0-2689 GCA_964571885.1 uncultured Pirellulales bacterium | reverse complement strand
AACGGCCTTTTAAGCCGTAGGTCTTGGGTTCGAGTCCCAACACTCTCAGTTGTATAACAGAAATTAGACATCCCAGCTCAACTGGTCGGCACGGAGATAATAGAAGCGGCCAAGCAAATGAGAGCCGACCATCGCCAGGTAGATGAAAACAGCGCCTCTGATCAGGGTATGTAAAAAGGACACCTCAAAAGAGTCAAGGGTAATCAGAAAAATCCAGCCCAACAAGAAGAAAAACGCTACCAGAGCAACATATCGCAGAACATTGGCCCCAATCGACCTGATCCACAAAATCGGATTAAAAGCCGTCAAGGAATCGAATTTGGCCGCCGCCAACAGAACGATCGGAAAAAAGAAGATTGCATAACTAAATAACATCCAGAAAATTACATCGGTTTGCGGATCGTAAGTGTTAAACCTGATTCTGGATCTCAGTAATTGATAAAAACAATATCCCAATAAAGGTCCCCACAATACAAAAATGGAAATAAAAAAATGGCTGACAAGACTGTTAAAATCCTCTCCTCGGGATATACTGTCCACATTGTCAGGCGCTCGTATGCCTCCGTCGGCACTGTCACGGACACATTGAATAAAATAATAATAGACATAGCCGGCAAAAATCACGCTTAGACCAAAAACGGCAAACCAAAAAAGATAAAAAACATAAAAGGCAAATAGAAACACAAGCCATATCACGACAAACAGCAAACAAAATATAACAAAATGAACAATACCTGATACACAGACCGGATAAAGAAAAATATCCAGAACCCATGGAAGAGTCCGCCGGGCCGGTTGATCTTCCGGCGAAATATTTTCACCAGGCCTCTCATTCAATGGCAATTGAAAAGATCGAGATTCTCTCGGGGGCTCTTTTTTGACAAGCTGTTCTAACGTGGGCAAATTCTGTATATCCGGTAATTGGCCGGCGTTGCTGTTTTGTATTTCAGCGGAGCGGCTTTTTTCTATGTCGGGAATAATTATAATTCGCTTACATCCTGGACATTTACCCTTTTTCCCCGCATATTCATCCGGCGCCGAAAAATTTTTTCCGCAGTTTTCACACCTGAACTTAATCACCAGCTCAAGATCTCCATAACTCCTATCTTGTCTTTTTCAAAACCTGTGTTTCCGTAAAAATGTATTACAAGGCTTATTTTAACGAACAACAACCACTATTCAATAGAAATTTGTTTGTTCCCACGACGGCAACGTGTGTCACAAATTTAAGATGAATCATTCTTTATAAAATGTTTTCACTTTTAAATTGACGAAGCAACGCTTATTATTTAATCTGCTTGGCCAAGACGTTAAAAAGTAATGGAGTTATTTTGAAAAGAATATTATTCACGGTTTCTATCTTTTTTTCTGTGATGCTTACCGGCTGCGACAGAACAAGCGATTCGGCCAGGACGCTCAAGCTGGCGCACGGCCTGGATACCACCCATCCGGTTCACAAGGCCATGGAATTTATGGCGGAAAAAGTAAAGGAAAAGTCACTGGGAAGGCTGCGTATCGATATTTATCCAAGCGAGCAGCTCGGGAATGAAAAGGAATGTATCGAAGCGTTGCAGCTCGGTTATCTGGCGATGACGAAGACGTCCGCGTCGCCGATGGAAGGTTTTGTGCCAAAGATCCGCATCTTCGGGATACCTTATCTGTTCAGAGATGCCGAACATTTCTGGAAAGTCGCCAACGGCCCGATCGGCAAAAGTCTGCTGCTTGAGGGACAATCGTATCGGCTTCGCGGGTTATGTTATTATGACGCAGGGGCAAGGAGTTTTTATTCGAAAAAACCGATTTATTCGCCGAGGGATCTGAAAAAGATCGACAACGAGCAGGCGCAGCTAAAGGTCCGGGTGCAGAATTCCGTTATGGCAATGAAGATGGTTTCCGCGATGGGCGGGGCGCCGACACCGGTACCGTGGGGCGAATTGTACACCGCCCTGGACCAGGGAGTGGTAGATGCCGCCGAGAATAATCCGCCTTCGTTCCGTACGTCACGTCACTATGAAATATGCAAATATTATACCCTGGACGAACATACACGCGTTCCCGATATGCTGATCATCAGCACGCGGGTCTGGGAAAGTCTGTCACCGGAATTTCAAGATATACTGCAGGAAGCGGTCGATGAGTCGGTTGAATATCAGCGTCGAATCTGGGCCGAGGCCGAGGAGAATGATCTGAAAACGGTCGCCGAAGCCGGCGTCGAGATCATCAGGCCGAACAAAGAGCCATTCAAAAAATCGGTCGAACCTATCTGGGAAGAATTCGAAGACACCGAAATCGGTGCTCTCATTGAGCAAATTCAGGAAGTAAAATGAATCTGTTGAAAAAAGTAAAACAATGTCTCGATAAAGCTCTCGAATGTCTGGTGATGGTCGTCGTGGCCGTGCTGGTGCTGGATGTGCTCTGGCAGGTCTTCACTCGATTTATACTCAAAAGACCGAGCACCTGGACTGAAGAGCTGGCCATCTTTCTGCTGATATGGGTATCACTGCTCGGCGCGGCGGTAGCGCTGGGCCGCGGGGCACATCTGGGAATTGATTATTTTGTCGGCCGATTCTCGCCGAAGAAACAAATGATTACCGAGCTGTTTGTCTTTTTTGCGGTGTCACTGTTTTGCCTCACGGTGATGATTATCGGCGGTATCGACCTGGTTTCGAGTACATTGGAACTCAAGCAA
>CAZNET010000474.1:0-2690 GCA_964571885.1 uncultured Pirellulales bacterium | reverse complement strand
GGCATCCAAAGCCCTGTGGTCATAGGCTTCCATCCTGATTCTAATTTTTTCAGTTTCAGTTGCCATCACTGTTCCTTATTTCACGATCAAAACTGATATTACGAACAAAACAATAAATCTGTAAAACAAGACATTATATTAACTTATAAAAATTACACAAATAATTTTAAAGAAATTCTAACATTTTTTGTGTTAGCATTTTCTTTTTGGCAGGAAAGGCATTTCGGAGGATTTAGGATAATTCTTCCGTGAACCCCAAACACTTCGCAACCTTCCTTCATGAGTCAGATTTACATGAAAAGCTTCCTGCTTTTCTTTTTAAACCTTTTTTCCAACAATCTTCTTTCCTTTGGCATCCTTGCCTTGTTCACAACAAGATATGTACAGCCCAACTCGTGATCGCATAGCCATCCTTAGCCGTGCTCGCTATGGCCGAAAAGAGTTAATTTAACACTAAAAGAAGGATATGTCGAATATTTTTTCTAAAAAATATTAAAAAAAATGTAAAAAATTACAAAATAAATTGTTTTGCTATTTGTTCGGGCACTTTTTCGTAACTGTGCGGCTCCATTGTAAAGGTTCCCCTGCCTGCCGTGGCACTTCTCAACTCACTTGAATAACCGAACATCTCGATCAAAGGTACCACTGCCTCTATGATTCTCATGGTTCCATGCGACCGGCTGTCGGTAATTAAGCCTCTCTTTCCCATTAAATTCCCCTGAACAGCCCCAAAATGAGATTCCGGAACCACGATCTCTAATTTCATAACCGGTTCCAGCAATACCGATTCTGCCTTTTCCAACGCAGTATGAACCGCCATCGCCGCGGCTTGCTCGAATGCCAATTCTGAAGAATCAACCGGATGATAAGAACCATCTAATGCAACAATTTTTATTCCAATAACAGGATAACCTGCCAAAATACCGCTGGTCAGCGACTCTTTAGCGCCTGCTTCAATCGCAGCCATATAATCTTTCGGTATCGACGAAGCCGGGCATTTGTTTTCAAATAACATTTCTTTTGACCAATGGCCATCTTCTGTCATCACTGGTTCCAAAGTCAAAACGACATGCCCATATTGTCCATGGCCGCCGGTTTGTCGTACGAATTTTCCTTCAGCTTCTGCCTTTTGAGTAATGGCTTCCTTATAAGCAACTCTCGGCTTGCCGATTCTAACAGCGACACCCATTTCCTTCACAATTTTATGCTGCAATACCTCTAAATGCAGTTCGCCCATCCCGCTGATGATGGTCTGACCGGTTTCGTTGTCGCGTTTTGTTTCAAAGGTGGGATCTTCACGTTTCAAGATTGACAATGCATCGGCTAATTTTGCCTTATCCGCTGAGGTCCTGGGTTCAATCGACATGCTGATAACGGTTTCCGGAAAAGTAATATTCGGCAAACAAATGGGATTTTTCGAATCACAGATCGTGTCTCCCGTTAAAGCCTGTTTCAGTCCGACAACCGCAACAATATCGCCCGCCTGAGCTTTTTCCAGAATTTTTCGTTCAGAAGCATGCATTTCATAAAGACGGGTAATATTTTCTTTTCTGTCTAAATTAGCATCCAATACTCTGGTGCCGGTCTTTAAAGTTCCCTGATAAATTTTGATAAAATTCAAGTCACCATGAGAATCATTGGTAATCTTAAAGACCAGACCTACAAAACTCCCTTTGGGATCGCAGGACACCTGTACTTTTTTATCCGGATCCTTGGGTTTATGACCGACGATAACCGGACGTTCCAATGGGCAGGGGAAATATGCCACAACAGCATCCAAAAGCCTTTGAACCCCAATATATTTTAATGCCGAACCGACAAAAACAGGATTAAGTGTGCAATCGATCGTTGCTTTTCGAATCGCTCTTTTGATGATATCCTCACTGATAGGTTCGTTATTTATATATAAAGCCATCAATTCTTCATCATGCTCGGCAGCCAATCCTACCATCTCATGACGATAATGTTTAGCGCGATCAAGATACTGGTCCGGAATATGGGTTTCATCAAAAGTGGCCCCGAGCTTTTCTGTTTTATAAAATACTGCCTGCATCGTCATCAAATCTATAATACCCTTAAAACTGTCCCCGTGCCCGATAGGAAGCTGCATAATAATAGGATTCGCGATCAAACGATCGTGGATACTTTTAACGGACATTTCAAAATCGGCGCCGGTCTTATCCATCTTATTGATAAAACACATACATGGCAGGTTGTATTTTTGTCCCTGTCTCCAGACGGTCTCGCTTTGAGCCTGAACGCCTTCGCTTCCGTCAAAAACCGCCACGGCGCCATCGAGTACTCTCAGTGACCTTTCGACTTCGGCGGTGAAATCAATATGTCCCGGGGTATCGATCAAATTGATTTCATAATCTTTCCAGGGACATTTTGTCGCCGCGGAAGTGATCGTAATTCCTCTTTGCTGTTCCTCCTCGAGATAATCCATCACAGCCGTACCCTCATGGACCTCTCCCATTTTGTAGGTTTTGCCGGCATAGTACAGTATCCTTTCCGTCACCGTAGTCTTGCCGGCATCAATATGAGCCATGATTCCGATATTTCTCAGTTTTTCCAGATATTCCAACATAATTATCAAAGAGGATAAATCAAACTATAAAAAAACTGCCACGGTGTGAGGGGCCGTGGCAGCGGTAAACGAAACAATCTTACCACGCGAAATGGGCAAACGC
>CAZNET010000473.1:0-2700 GCA_964571885.1 uncultured Pirellulales bacterium | reverse complement strand
GAAAAGTTATTTCAAAGTATTATCGCAAGCTCTCACAAATGCCAGGATTTATGATAATGTCATGGTGACTGCTCTTGGTCCGATCGAAAATCCCGATTTAATCGGCGAAGTAGCGGATCTATTGCTCCGAGAGGATGAGACCGTGTGTACCATGTGTAGCGGCGTGTATAAGGATCAGATGAATATATCTATTCGCGCGGTGGACGGGATCGTTCACGCTGATGAGGTGATGCATAAAGTTGTCTCACGCCGCGGAACCGGGGGAGGACATTTTTCCTACGCCGGTGGGCAGATCCCTTTGAAAAAGAATAACAAGACCGCGATCGGTAAGCTTGAAAAAATCATCTGCGACAAATTCCTCAAAGCCGTCGGCAATAAAGATATCAAATCAAAAAAACTGATCCCGTGACTTGTTATTGTTTTTCTTTTTACGGTTGCGGGATGATGTAATCGAAGCCGGGCATAAAGGTTCCGGCCCTGTCGAGTCTGACCGAATTATTGGTTCCTGTTAGATTGACATTGATATACAGATCCGTCCAGCCGCTTTCTTCGAACAGCACATCCTGCACGTAGATACTGTTAATATATAATTTACAGGCACGTCCGGCGCTTCCGTCTTTGTAATGGACCAAGATACTTGAAGCGGGACCGATACCGGACCATTCGCACGAACTGCTTGTTTTGTTGAACCGCAAATACTGTCCGCCGGAGGCTGTCGCGTCGTCCATCACACGGCAGTCGATTATAATGGTCGCTTCTTCGGCTTCTAATTTGCCGCTGCTTGCCGGTGTCGTGCCTGAAGCCTCATTGGAAGCGCCGGATTCATTGTCCGAGGTATCGACGGCAGTGACCTTGTAATAATAGGTCGTGTTCGGATCCAGCCCTGTGTCGCTGTGATCGCTGCTGGAGACGTATGTTGCGACTTGTGTAGCGACATTCGGTTCAAAGCCGCTAATCATGCTTCGATAAACATTGTAGCCTGCCAGGTCCGGTTCGCTGTTGTCGTCCCAGTCAAGGTCGATTCGTGACAAAGTGATCGCCGAGGCGCTTAAGTTTGCCGGAGCCGCCGGCGCGTTGACATCCGGAGTCGGTGTCGTCGCCGAGGCGGTATTGGTATAGCCGGATTCGGCAGCGCCGCGGTACGCCATGACACGGTATTCATAAGTCGTATTGGCATCAAGGTCGATATCCTGATAGGTGGTAACACTCTTGCCGACCGAATCGAGATACTGGAAAACACCGTTGGCGTCTTTTCTTTCGACATCGAAACCTTCTTCGTCGGAGGAATTGTCCAGCCAGGTCAGTTCGATCCTGCTGCTCGATAATGCTAGGGCCACCAGGTTGGTTGGTGCTTCTGGCACGTCAAGCCAGTTGGCGTGTAAGATCTTAAGATCGTTATAGTCGACACAGCCGCTGTTATCAAGGTCGGCGCCGCCGCACCAGTTCGGTGAAACGCATCCGCACAGATCCCACTGGGCCGCGAAGAGTGCATAGTCATTAAAATCAACCGCCAGGTCACCGTTGATGTCGCCTTCGACGCCGTACCCGCCTAAGATCTCGATGTCGTCAATATAGACTTTATCCGCCGAGTTGGCCATGAACTCGGCAACTCGGAATTGGAAATCACTGACCATATTGAAATCGGAGATATCGATCGTGGTTTCATGGTATTCGTTATCGTCAAAACCATCAACAATAGTGAAAATGCTGTGCCAGACGCCGTCATAGATCTGGATCTCGGCGTATTCTCCGGCGTCGAAGGCCGCGGCCTTCCACCAGAAGCGGAGCATCGCGTTCGAGACACCGCCCATATCGACGGTTCGGGTCGCGCTGTTGACGTTTCTTCCCGCCATATATAAATGGTACGATCCGCTGTGAGGCGAGTCGGTATAGATAATGCTGGCACCATCCAGTGTCCAGTTATCCGCCCAGCCGAAACCGCCGTTCGGATCGCCGGATTCGAAATCGTCATCCGCGATAACCTCCGGCGGCAATGTCATCGCACCGGTCCTGAAGTGCCATACGTCACCTGTCGTCGTGCCGTGGATATTGACGCCGTCGATGCGCCAATAGTAATCGGTATTGGATTGCATGGATGCCGGCGTATAGATCGTTGTTTCCTGGTTGCCTTTGAATTGCGGATTCCCTCGTGTAGCGTTGGTGACATTGGCTTCGCTTATGCCGAAATAAACATCGTGACTGTCCGCGCCGTTACCGGCCGTCCAGATCAGCGAGACATACGGACTGACACCGGATGCCTCGTCCGTTGGTTCGGGATTCGTAGCCTTAGCCGGCGGTGCGTACAGTTCGGTCTTAAAGCTCCAGACAAAGCCCGGCGTTGTCCCCGAAGCGCTGACTTCGTCGATCCGCCAGTAGTACCAAGTCTCATATGGTAACGTCCCGAGCGGGTAAGTCGTAGCCGTTTGATTGCCTTCGAATAGCGGTGAGTTATGATCGGCGGCGGCGACCGCGTTGGCGTCGGTTCCGACATAGACATCGTGACTTAACGCCTCGTATCCTGCTCCCCAGGTTAAGGTCGGACCGAAGATAGTGACATATTCCTGGTCATCCGAGGGATTCGGGTTGATCGCGCCGCGGTACAGATTGCCGGTCGCGAAAGGCGAGGCCGGCAGATTCGCGTCGTTGTATAATGTCAGATCAGGTGCTTCATAATAGCCGTATTGAACCTGTGTCGGATTG
>CAZNET010000472.1:0-2708 GCA_964571885.1 uncultured Pirellulales bacterium | reverse complement strand
CTGCAGGAACAGTTAAAGGCCATTCAGACTGAATTAGGGCAGGATGACAAAACAACCGAAGAATTGAAGCAGATAAAACAAAATATCAAAAAGGCCAAGATGCCCAAAAATGTTCAGGTAGAGGCTCTGCGAGAGCTGGACCGGCTGAGCAAGATACCGCCAGTGTCACCGGAATATAGTGTCATCCGAACGTACCTGGACTGGGTATGCGAGTTGCCGTGGTCGATCGAAACCGAAGACCGGCTTGACATCAATCAGGCCCAGCGAATCCTTAACCGCGACCATTATGATCTAACCAAAGTCAAAAAACGTATTCTGGAATTTCTGGCGGTTCGCAAGCTCAATCCCACCGGTAAAAGCCCGATTCTTTGCTTCATCGGTCCGCCCGGCGTCGGAAAAACATCGCTGGGCAAATCCATCGCCAAGGCGATGAACCGAAAATTCATCCGCATCTCACTGGGCGGCATCCGAGACGAAGCGGATATCCGGGGACACCGCAGAACATATATTGGAGCCCTTCCCGGCAGGATCATGCAGGAACTGAGGAAATCCGAAAGCAAAAATCCGGTTTTCATGCTGGACGAACTTGACAAGATCGGCGCCGATTTTCGCGGCGATCCGTCTTCGGCACTGCTTGAAGTTCTCGACCCGGAACAGAATTTCAGCTTCACCGATCATTATCTCGATCAGCCTTTTGATCTGTCGAAGGTAATGTTCATTGGGACCGCCAACTATACCGAACCGATACCGCCTGCTTTGTTCGACCGGATGGAAGTGATCGAACTGCCGGGCTATACTGATAACGAAAAACTGAATATCGCAAAGAAATATCTTATCCCGCGACAGATAAAAGAAAACGGCTTAAAGAAAACGCAGTTAACGATTCGAGATGACACGATTCTTAAAATCATCAACAATTACACACGTGAAGCGGGTGTGCGTAATCTCGAACGGCATATCGCCTCGGTTTGCCGGTATCTTGCGACCGAAATCGCCAAGGGGACCAAACGCAAAGCGGTCATTACCAAAACCAAACTCTCTAAAATACTTGGTCCGGCTCAGTACGAATCAGAATTGGCTCTTCGCAGCGGCATCCCGGGTGTTGCCACCGCGCTGGCGTATACGCCGGTTGGCGGGGAAATTCTTTTTGTTGAATCGGCTTCGATGCCGGGCAAGGGTCATCTTCAGTTGACCGGCCATATCGGCGATGTGATGAAAGAAAGCGCTCAAACGGCCTTTTCTCTGGTCAAGGCAAACGCAAAAAAAATGAAACTGGAAAATAACCAGTTCCACAAGTACGATTTCCATATTCATGTCCCCGCGGGAGCGGTGCCCAAGGACGGCCCGAGCGCGGGCGTGGCCATGTACGCGTCGTTAATGTCACTGATCATGAACAAGGCCGCCAAGCCGGATGTGGCGATGACCGGAGAGATCACACTTCGCGGCCTGGTGCTGCCCATCGGCGGTTTGAAGGAAAAAATCCTCGCGGCCAAACAGGCGGGAATCAAAACAGTGATACTTCCCACAAGGAACAAAAAGGATATTCCGGAAGTCCCTGATGAAGCCAAAAAAGGATTGACGTTTACCTATGTCAAAAATATCAATCAAGTCCTTAAATTCTCTCTGGACTGAAAATCCGTTTTACTCTTCGAGCCTTAAAGCGCGAGTCATCTTTATCACGTCGTTCATTTGGCCGATATCATGAACACGCACAACATGGACACCCGCCTGAACGCAGCGAACCACGGTCGCAGCGGTTCCGAAAATTCGGTCTTCGGGATTTTTCTTTGACGTTATGGCGCCGATAAAACCTTTTCTGCTTGTGCCGATTAATACCTTGTAACCGGTCTCGATGAATTTTTCTATATGTCTCAAAAGGATAAGATTATGTTCGAAGGTTTTTCCAAAACCGATCCCCGGATCAATAAAAATCCTTTCTTTTACGATACCCGCCTGCCGTGCGTCTTCGGCTTTGCGCAGCAGATAGATCAAAACTTCATTGACAACATCTTCGTATGTTGGATTGACCTGCATGGTCGCGGGTTCGCCCTGCATGTGCATCAATACAACCGGAACTTTCCGCTTCACCGCGAGTTCTTTCATTGATTCGTCGGCCAGTGCGGTAATATCGTTGATCATACCGCCACCGGCATCAAGAGCGGCCTGGGCAACTTCAACCTCTTTTGTGTCGATACTTATGGGGATATCGACCTTTTCACTTAAGGCATCAATAACCGGAACGACTCTGCGGATCTGTTCGTCAATGGAGACCGATGCGCTGCCGGGACGGGTGGATTCGCCGCCGACATCGATGATCGAGGCTCCCTCTTGCGCCATTCGCAAACCATGTTCAATGGCTTTTTCGGCATCGTCATACAGTCCGCCGTCACTGAACGAATCAGGCGTGACATTCAAAATACCCATGATCACCGTGCCGTTTGAAAAATCGATCTGACCGCCCTGCCATTTTAATATTTTTGAATTACACATGCGAAACCTTAAAACCGATACCAGATAATTTTTTTCTTAGAATATCTGATTGATTCTCGTTGCCATTAATGGTTACGTTTGTATTTAGAAATTCCCTTCGAATCGGATATTCCTTACGAAGTGTATCGAAAAAAGTCCCCTGTTTTCCTTTTGGAATTGTCAGGATCTCACGTGTATTGAAGTCGTCTCTGTTGATTGTGTAAACGCTTTGAACCGTG
>CAZNET010000471.1:0-2740 GCA_964571885.1 uncultured Pirellulales bacterium | reverse complement strand
GACGAATTCGAAGATAACATTGATGAAGAAACCGCCCTGGTCACGGTAATGTACGCCAACAATGAAACGGGCACGATCTTCCCTGTTGAAAAAATCGCCGAGCTTGCTAAAAGCTACGGCGCGGTTTTTCACACGGACGCGGTTCAGGTTGCGGGTAAGATCCCTCTGAATCTTTCACAAAGCAATATCGACCTGCTCAGCATTTCCGGCCACAAACTTCATGCTCCCAAAGGCATCGGCATTCTCTATGTCAAAAAAGGAACGCGGTTATCTCCTTATATGCTGGGGGGCCACCAGGAAGGCGGACGCAGGGCCGGCACCGAAAATGTCCCCGGCATCATCGGCCTCGGCAAAGCGTGCGAACTGGCGGGAAAAAATCTCGAACAGGAAAATAACTTTGTCAAAAAACTGCGTGACAAACTCGAAACCAGCCTGCTTGAGAAGTGCCCAGACAGTTTTGTTAATGGTGATAGCGAAAATCGACTGCCTAACACCAGCAATATCAGTTTCGAGTACATCGAGGGCGAGGCGATCCTGCTGATGCTGGACAAATTCGGCATCTGTGCCAGCAGCGGCTCGGCCTGCACATCAGGTTCGCTGGAACCGTCGCATGTATTGCGGGCGATGGGCGTTCCCTTCACCGCCGCTCACGGTTCGATCCGTTTCAGCCTGAGCCGATACAACACCGAAGACGAGATTGATTTTGCTATCGAGAAGATCCCTCCGATCATCAATCGACTTAGAGAACTGTCACCCTTCGTCGCGAAAAAATAAAATGCCGAAGGTGGGAATCGAACCCACACCCGGGGTGAACCGGACGGGATTTTGAATCCCGCGCGTCTGCCAGTTCCGCCACTTCGGCTTAATAAAATCATTATGTATTAATTTTAAAATATTGTCAATATGTAAGTTTGACCATAACCGGCTGGTTGTTATTTTTTCTTTCGGTCAATAATCAATAAAGACAATATCCTCCGGGATCGCGACTACGTCTCGCTGTTTCGAGCCGAATTGCTTTCGGATCTCGGTGCTGTGTTTGCCCTGAATGGCTTTGAGTTGACTGCTGCTAAGACTTGTCACGGCTTTGGCCTGGTCGTTAAGCATGACGACATCACCTTTGTCAAAGTTTCCCTTGACCGAAACAATGCCTTTTGGAAGCAGGCTCTTTCGATTTCTTATCGCCTGCATCGCTCCGTCATCGATCTCAATGATTCCCGACGTCGTACTGTTCAAAATCCACCGTTTTCGATTTGTTAATTTTCGTTTTGGCATAAACAGCGTACCGACGGATTTGCCTTCCATAATTCTGCCGATAATATTAACTGCCCTGCCGTCCGCCAGCACGATGCGGCAGCCCGCACTGGAGGCGATCTTGGCCGCGGCGAGCTTTGTTTTCATTCCGCCGGTCGCGTGTCGGCTGCCTGCTTTGCCTGCGCTTTGTTCGATCTGGTTTGTTATTTCAAAAACCACATCCATGGGCTTAGCGTCTTTGTATCGATGAGGATTCTTGTCATACAAAGCGTCGATGTCACTTAACATGATCAGCAGGTCCGCATCGATCTTACTGGCGACCAGGGCGCTGAGTTTGTCGTTATCACCGAACGCCGAGCCGATCTCCTCGGTGCTGACACTGTCATTCTCATTCAAGACCGGCAGCACACCGAGTTTCAGCAGAGTTTCGACTGAGTTTCGCAGATTCAAATAGCTCTTGCGGTTATTCAAAACGTCGGTTGTTAATAATACCTGGGCGACGGTAATGCCATAACGGCCAAACGCTTTTTTATACTCGGCCATCAGCAATGGCTGGCCGATCGCCGCACAGGCCTGACGTTTTTTCATATCCCTGACTTTGCCGGAAATGTTCAATTGTCCCGCCCCCATACCGATCGCACCGGAGCTGATGATCACCACCTGCCTGCCCCGCTTCAATAATTCATTGACCTGTTTGGCAATCCGACGAACATAAGCCGAATCAATAGAATCACCCTTCGACAGAACATTCGTCCCGATTTTAACCACTATCCTTTTTGCATTTATAAAGTTTCTCATAATTATTAGCGTACAGCTACACGCTAAAATCCTTGTCTGTGTTTTGGTGTGTGAATTTCTTACCATGAGATCCGGAGTAATCGGCTACGATCTGTCCGGTGCCTTTCATGATCCATTTGTAGATGAGCAGGCCTTCGAGTCCTACCGGGCCTCGTGCATGGATCTTGTTGGTGCTGATACCAACCTCGGCTCCGAGTCCATAGCGGTAACCGTCACTGAATCGCGTGCTGCAATTGACGAACACATCGGCGGAGTCAACGAGATTGACGAATGTAGCCGCTGTTTTTTTGTTCTCTGTGACGATCGCATCGGTATGCCCCGACCCGTAGGTATTGATATGATCGACAGCTTCGTCGAGACCCGCCACCGTTCTGATTGACAGGATCAGGTCGAGATACTCGGTTCTCCAGTCTTTCTCATTGGTTTTTGTGACATCAATGATCTTCATGGTTTTTTCACAGCCGCGTAATTCGACATTTCGTTTGTCAAATTCCGCTTTGACTTTAGGTAAAAATTCTTCCGCGATTGTTTCATCGACCAAAAGTGTCTCCGCTGCGTTACATACCGCGACATACTGGCACTTCGAATCGACCGCGATCCTGACAGCCATATCCATATCCGCATCACCATCGACATAAACATGACATATCCCGTCGGCGTGACCTAACACGGGGATATTGGTATTGTCCAT
>CAZNET010000470.1:0-2754 GCA_964571885.1 uncultured Pirellulales bacterium | reverse complement strand
CTGGTCATGGTCGTTTACATTTTCTATCACTATTTCGCTAATATCCGGCTGCGGTAAAAAATCATCAATACGTTTAGTGGTCTGAAGACAAAAATAATTACACAGTGCTTTATAGATCATCATCATGCCGGCGACCTTACCGTCATACGAGTAACCGGCGATGTGCTGCGTGGAAATATCGGCCAATCTGACCAGTTCATTATCAATCTCCGGTTCATTTTCATAGACATCGATGATTGCGGACCGAAGCTTCTTTGATTTTAACGCATCCTTTAAGGCGGGCGTATCGACAACACCGCCGCGGGATGTATTGATAAAAACACATCCGGTTTTTAACGAATCGAAAAATGCCTTATCGGCGAGATGAAATGTTCTGTCCTGTCCTTCGTACGTCAAGGGCGTATGCAGCGTGATAACATCACAATCGTAAAGCTTTTCTATCGGCAGGTATTTTGCATCACCGGTTTGTCTTTTCAAAGGCGGATCATTCAGGGTAGGCTGCATTCCAAGCGCCCTGCATTTTTGTTCGACTTTGCCGCCGACATTGCCCGCGCCGATAATTCCTATCGATCTGCCTTCAAGTTCGACCCTATGTTTTTTCGCGACCGCCAACAGACCGGCGATGACATATTCGGCGACGCTGTTTGCGTTGGAGCCGGGTGCCGAGGCAAACCCGATATTGTATTGACTGAGATAATCAATATCGACATGCTCGTATCCAATTGTCGCGGTACCCACGAATTTCACACGGCTGCCGGCGAGTAATTGTTCATTAATCTTTGTAATACTTCGAATAATAAGAGCATCTGTCTTTTTCACAGCTTCGGCGGTTATATCTCTGCCGCTGATCGTTTTGACTTCGCCGATCGAAGAAAAGCATTCTTCGACATGAGGTATATTTTCATCTGCTAAAATTTTCATTATTCACCATTTTAAATTATTCAACGATAATTATCCTGCAAAAAATCAGCTTTAGAGTTTTAATACAACAAAACGCATACTATAAATATTTTTCAAGAATATGCAAATTTTCCTTTTTTATTGTGGGCACATGCTCATTGCGGCCCTATACTGAAAGCGCTGATTAAAAATTAATTACGAAAGGTAAAATAATGAAAATTGCCGTAACAGCACAGGGTGATGACCTGACCAGCGAAGTCGATAGTCGTTTTGGACGAACCCGTAACATTATCATTTATGATACACACAGCAATGACTTTCAGGTACATGACAACTCGATTAATCTAAACGCCACCCAGGGAGCAGGTATCCAAACCGCACAGAACATCGCGAATTTGGGCGCCGAAGCGACGATCACCTGCAATCTCGGTCCTAATGCATTTAAAACGCTTAAAGCTGCTGATATTAAAGTATATCTTTGTGACAAAACAACGGTACAACATGCTCTGGAAATGTTTCAACAAAATAAATTAGAGGAGATGACCGAAGCGAACGTTGAAGGCCACTGGATATAAGCCATGGATGCTCTTTCTTTCACAGGATGCAACATATACAGGCCGATAAAATATAGCCCTAAAACTGAAACTACAACATCAGGAATATTTACAATTGATAACCGTCTATGACGGCGTTACATCCGCAGCATTTTCCGTTTTTAATATCGTTTTTTCCTATGGTGTATCCGAATCGCTCAATTAACATTTTGCCGCAATTGTAACAATACGTGTGTTCTTTTTCCGAAGCGGCGATGTTACCGGGATAAATATAGCGAAGGCCTGCCTTTTTCCCGATCTCATATGCCCGTTCAATGACGGACATTGTGGTTGCAGTGGAATGGTTATATTTATATTGGGGAAAGAACCTGCTGATATGCCAGGGGACGTGGGGGCCGGCCTCGGCAACAATGAAATCGGCAAGCTTTTTCAGTTCATTCGGGTCATCGTTTTGTCCCGGCACGATCAGGGTCGTAATTTCCATCCAGATATCAGTTTCTTTTGCAATGTATTTAATCGTATCCAGCACCGGAGCCAGCCTGGCCTTGCAAAGTTTTTTATAGTAATCCTCAGTAAAGGCCTTAAGATCGACGTTGATCCCGTTGAGCCAATCCTTTGCGAAATCGATCGCCTCGATCGTCATAAAACCATTGCTGACAAAAACATTGGCAAGCCCTTTTTCCTTAGCCAATCTGCCGCAATCATTGCATAATTCCATAAAGATAGTCGGTTCGGTGTAGGTATAGGCGATCGATTTGCAATTCGAACGAATTGCGGCATCAACGAGAACTTCCGGATCGATCGCCTGGCCTTCGATCTGTCCCTCTTCCAGGTCAACCTGGCTAATCTGCCAGTTCTGGCAAAATTCACATTTGAAGTTACAACCCGGAGCCGCGATAGAAAAACTTCTGGTGCCGGGTTGAAAATGAAATAATGGTTTTTTCTCGATCGGATCGGCGTTTGCGGCACAAACCGTGTCATAATTCAATGAATACAAAATTCCGTCGATGTTTTTCCGAACCGAACATCGGCCATAATTATTCGGTGAAATAACACAGCCCCAGTTACAAAGAGTACATTTGACTTGTGATGCATCAAGCGGCTTCCATAAAACAGCTTGTTTGAGATCGTTTGCCATAATCATCAATATTAATGCAAACCATAGGCCTGTGCAAGAATTTTAATGGGATGAATGCTTTTGCAGTCACTGATATGTTCGATCTGCATCCCGCAGGCTCCGCATTCGGTAAGCACCTGTTTTATTTTTGATTTCGAGAGAAATTGACGAAGTGGCTCTGAA
>CAZNET010000469.1:0-2762 GCA_964571885.1 uncultured Pirellulales bacterium | reverse complement strand
ATATCCGCGGCAAATTCGGCGGAACCAAATACGGTCGATCAATGGCACAGAAAAAAACCAACATCATCAAAATGGCGGTTAAGGCGGTAAAACAGTCAAAAGAATATACGAATGATGTCGAATTTTACGCTGAAGATTCAGGCAGAGCCAATCGAAAGTTCCTCTATGAAATACTCGAAGCGGTTGTCGACGCGGGTGCCACAACTCTAAATATACCCGATACAACCGGCTATGCGATTCCCCAGCAGTTCGGTGAGTTGATCGCTGATATAAAGACCCATGTCCCGAACATCGACAAGGCGATCATCAGTGTCCATTGTCATGACGATCTTGGTATGGCCGTAGCGAATTCACTGGCCGGTGTCAAGAACGGTGCAAGACAGGTCGAAGGTACAATCAACGGGATCGGCGAACGTGCGGGCAATGCGGCCATCGAAGAAGTGATCATGGCGATACGGACCAGAAAAGATTTCTTTGATATGGAGACAAAAATAAAAACAGAAGAATTTTATCGTACCAGCAGAATGGTCTCCGATATGCTAGCCATGCCGGTGCCGGTCAACAAGGCGATTGTCGGCGACAACGCCTTTGCGCACAGCTCGGGTATTCACGTCGACGGTGTTCTCAAAAAAAGAGAAACATACGAAATCATGAAACCTGAAGACGTCGGGTCACCCAAGACCAAAGTTGTACTGACGGCCAGAACCGGCAGGCACGGCCTCAAACACAGGCTCGAACAACTCGGACACAAACTGACTAAAAAGGAACTGGATAAGACCTATGAAAGATTTCTTGAGATCGCCGACAAGAAACACGAAGTTTTTGATGAAGACATTGCTGCGATCATCAGCGATGAGATCCATTCCGTTGAAAATATTTTTATTCTTGACTATCTTCACGTGGCTTGCGGTACAGGGACTTTGCCGACGGCCAGTGTCAAAATGAAAATCGAAAACGAAATCAAACAGGCCGCCGCATGCGGTGATGGACCAATCGATGCCGCCTATGAAGCGATCCGCGAAGCGACGGGAATTTCCGCAAAGCTGGAAAGTTATACGATTCGTGCGGTCACCAGCGGCAAAGAAGCGCTCGGCGAGGCGACCGTACGAATTACTGAAAACGGCAATATCTTTGTCGGCAGGGGCATCTCCACCGACATTATCGAAGCCAGCGCAAAGGCCTATGTGGACGCGATCAACCGAATGGTCGCGAATCAAAAGAAAATTTGATTATTGAAGAGAACAACCATGGCAATGACAATAACCGAAAAGATTTTATCCAAAGCGGCCGGTAAAAACGCCGTTAAGGCGGGCGAACTGGTAGATGCGTCGATCGACGTGATCATGTGTCACGATGTCACGACCCCGCCGGCAATCTCCATGCTGAAAGAAAAGGGCATCGATAAAGTATTCGATACGGAAAAGATCGTGGTCACGCCTGATCATTTTCAGCCGCCCAAGGATATCAAGAGCGCCGAACTGCTCAAACGACTTGACCGCTGGGCGGTTGAAAACAACATTAAACATTATTATAAGATCGGCAGAGCCGGCGTATGTCACGCACTGCTGCCCGAACAGGGACATATCCGCCCCGGCGAAGTGATCGTAGGCGGCGATTCGCATACTTGTACCTACGGCGCGTTTGCGGCCTTCAGCACCGGAATCGGCTCGACCGACCTGGCAGCGGCCATCGCGACCGGGCAATTATGGTTCAAGGTCCCGACTTCTATTAAATTTATTCTTAATGGCATGCTTCAAAAAGGCGTTTACAGCAAAGATGTGATTTTGGCAGTCATCGCGAGGATCGGCACCGACGGAGCGCTGTATAAAGCAATGGAATTTACCGGCGACGCCCTGAAAGACATGACGATGGAAGCCCGCATGACGATCACGAATATGGCAATCGAAGCGGGCGGCAAGAACGGCATAATCGGGTTCGACGATGTCACTAAGCAGTATCTTGACGAACATCTTAAAAACGGCGGCGATTATACTGTTTTTGAATCAGACGCCGACGCCGAATACGAACGCGTCGAAGAGTTCGACTGTTCGTCGCTTGAGCCGATGGTCGCCCTGCCGCATCTGCCAAGCGGCGGCGTTCCGATTAGTGATTGCCAGGGTAAAAAAATGGACCAGGCTTACATCGGAAGCTGCACTAACGGCAGGATTGAAGATCTCAGGATCGCAGCGGGGATATTAAAGGGCAAAAAGGCTGCTATCCGAACACTCATTGTGCCGGCGACTCCGACGATCTGGAAGATGGCCGACGATGAAGGTCTCTTCGATATCTTTTACGAGGCCGGCTGTGTCATCGCCGCGCCGACCTGTGGTGCTTGTCTTGGTGGTTTTATGGGCATCCTAGCCTCGGATGAAAAGTGCATCAGCACGACCAACAGAAACTTCGTCGGCAGGATGGGACATCCCCAAAGCGAAGTTTATCTCGCCAGCCCCGCCACTGCAGCGGCAACCGCCATCGAAGGAAAAATAACCGATCCAAGGAGATACCTTGGATAAAAAATAAAATATTAAAAATCAAAATGCAAAACGACAAAGAAAAAATGAAAAATGAATTCAAAAAGCGACTGTATGGTTTTACATTAAAGCTCATTGAATTCATAGACAATTTACCAAACGACAATATCTCAAGAAGAATTTCAGACCAGTTATTACGCAGTGGAACAAGTATTATCGGGAACTACATTGAAGGTCAAGCGGCAAGCAGCAAGAAAGATTTTACAAATTATTTCAATACTTCTCTTAAAT
>CAZNET010000468.1:0-2775 GCA_964571885.1 uncultured Pirellulales bacterium | reverse complement strand
CGGCCGGTGTCATGAAGGTCACCGAATTGCCGCCGCCGGGGAAGTAGAACTCGTCGGCCAGGGGCATCGAGACGCCGTCCATGATCTTCTTGATCGAAGAGCCGGGTTTAGCCGCCCAGTCGAACGCCGCAGAACCGGAGTTGTCACCGTCGACCAGGCCTTTTTGGTACCAGTCGGTCTTGGTGTCGAGTTTTTTCAGGCCGATCTTTTTGGCCAGTTCTTTGATCTCCCATGCTTCCCAGACCTTGCGGAAGTCCATGAACAGCGGCGGATTACCGCCGGAAAGATAGGTCATAAACAGCATGGTCAAAAGCCCCTGCACATCGGCCTCGGTCGCATACGGTGAAGGAGCTTTTCTGCCGTTATGGTCGAACGTGCTGTTGAACAGCGATTCCATACAGTCGGCAACCGGTAACGGTAAACCTCGGTTATCCGAACCCCACTCGAGCTGGCTCATAAAGCCGCCGCCGACGGCATTAAGGTCAGCCATCAGGTCACGGATAACAAGGTACATCGCCAGTGACAGGTTAAACTTTTCGCTGTCGGCTTCGCCGCGCAGTTCAAGACGCTTGCCGACATAGCGGTTGATCCATTTGCGAAGTGTTTCGAGTTCTTTTTTATTGTAAGCCCCTTTGTTGAGCATATCGGCCAGCAGTTTCATATCCAGCCGAGTGATCTCGACGCCGAAGGTGTTTCTTGTCGGCAGGATATGGGCCAGCGCGGTTTCCATGCCCATCGAATCGTGTCCGAACACGACCACTCTTCTGCCCTTTAAGGCGACCTGGGTAACCGCGGCATAGCACCAGTCGATCATCGCTTTTGCGGTCTGCTCACTCATCTTCGGATCGCTGCCGGTGTCGGGCCAGTTGCCGACGTTCAGCGAGCACATTTTTCCGTACTGGCTGATGGCGCCGTTCAAGGCATGGGCATAGACAACGCCGGGCTTGGGGCCGCTGTTGCCGCAGGTGATATTGATCGGCGTATGAGACGGGAACTGCTGCAGCAATGAGATGGTCGTCAACTGCGGGAACGCCCAGGTGTCCGGCACGAGCACCAGGATATCGACGCCGGCTTTTCTGAACTGCTGAGCGACGATGTCGGCCTGGGCCTCGCCGTCGATCAGTACGTTCGAATACACCACCGGAACCGGCGTCTGGTCGGGTAATAGTACCGCGCCGCTGATCGTATCGGCCGCCATTTTGACAATATTCTGACAACGGATTCTGCTTTCTTTATCGATACGCGGGTCGCTGGTCGCGAAAACGCCGATAACCGGGACTTTCGGGGTTGCCTTTCTGATATTCGGCAGGCTTTTTGCTTCGATCTTAGCCATTCTAAAAACCTCCTTTGCTAAGGTATTCGGGTTAAATAAACGATTCCTAACCATTTAAACCTGATAATCTACCACACAATCCGACGGATTACAATCATTCTTTACCTGATTTGCGAAAATATCCAGCCGGGGCGATTTGTAGTGGTAGGGCTTGATTAAAATATATGAATCAGCGTTGTTGCCGGCGCAGGGGTCTGTGCGGTTGAATCTGCCGGTGGCGCTGTCGTACCAGCGGGCACGGAGGCAGTCCATATTCGTATCCTGATCGCGGTATTCGCCGGTATAGAGCATGTTTGTCGAATGACCGCCGGTATCGGCCAGCATCACGCCGTAGGCATCGTAGTTATAAACTTTTCAAAGATATTCTAAAATTTTATGTACCTTTGTGCGGGCCTGCTGCACCAAAGCGAGGCTTTGCAACGTCGAGTGACCAATGATAAGCAACCAGCGACGGCCCGGCACTTATTATCAAGAAATGAAACTTATTTTTTTTGGTTTCTGTTTTAAAAGCTATTCAAATAAGAATTCATTGGTAAATTTTATTGTTCCTTTATTTTCATTATACCAATTACTCAGATTATCATAGAATTCTTCTTCAAAATGTGGATTTAGTCTAGGCAATTCAGGAGAAACAACAGATAAACTTAAGATATCCATTAGCCATTCATTAGCCCAGTAATATTTTTTTTCGGCTATAATAAGAGCATATCTTAAATAGTTTTCAGAGTTGTTAATTAAGTTCTTCAATAATAAATACTGATATATAATTGAATACTCGTAATCATTAAATATATTTGGAACATCTTTCAAATTAGATATATTTCCTTTAAGGATTTTATTTGTTCCAAAACGAGTTAAGTCTACTTCAGTCTTCTTGTTATCCATATTTTCATAACGCCAATTGGATATTTCTCCTCTGGCTGTATAAGATATATATGCTTTTGCTTTATAGTCATTTTGTAACAATACAGAATATACGACCACATGGAAAGGAGGGTAATATTGATTTTTTAATTTTCCTTGTTGCAGAACTATGGGAAACAAATTGGGTTCCCATTGCAATTTATGTAATTCAATAAATTTTTTATCTTGACTGCTTAAGTTTTCTAAAATTTGTTTTTTGGAATACCCTTGTTCAAGTAATGGAACTATTTTTTCGCATAGTTTTTCAAATTCTGGAATTCTATTTACACCGTATACTTTTCTCACACGTTCTAATGCTATTATAAGAAATACTAATGAAACAAGAACTATTCCAATTATAATTATTATTTCCTTTGATCCTAAACCGAGTTTTTTTATAAGTGAAAGCACCATTTTTTTACTCCTCAGGGATTTTCCCATTCCATAGTATACCAAGGGCCGCTCTATAACTATTGGGTGCAAAATTCGTCATATATGAATTACCTGTAATTGTCAGATTATCTTTACATGAATTCATT
>CAZNET010000467.1:0-2777 GCA_964571885.1 uncultured Pirellulales bacterium | reverse complement strand
GAACTAAAAAGAATGTGGGAAGAAGATTGCGAACTGATGAAAACAAAAAATGTCAGGTACTCTTCATGGTCCGGATTGAGAATCGACAAACAACGTCCGACATGGACATATCCGCCTTTACCTACACCGGAATTTTTAAGAGAACTACAGAAGGCCAGATCGGATTTGGCAAAAGTTCAATTCACGAAACAACTCAAGGTGGACGACATTATACATAGACGACAAATTCTTGAGAAAAATGAACAAATACACCATAATGCGTATCCTCAAAATTACCGGCAGAACATAAATAATCATCTTCAACAACAAAAACCACATAACGAAAATTATGATGTAAGCAACGTGATACAACAGCAAACTAAGCCGTCGGCTATAACGGAAAATCGCAAATAAATCAAAATCTTGAAACAAGGAGAAAAACATGATGAAAAACAGTAAAGTAAACAGGATTATCATTACCGTAATGACCTGTGCGATTTTGTTATCCTCTTTCTGTCAAACATTCGCATACTACAATCCGACAGTAGGCCGGTTTAACAGACTCGATCCCTACGAAGGCGAACTGAAAAATCCCCAAAGCCTGCACAAGTATAACTACTGCCAGAATGACCCGGTAAACCGCATCGACCCGACAGGTAAAATGGGAACAATGACTGAAACATTAACTGTTCAGGCAATCACTGTCGAGGAAATCGGTATTTCATTATGGGCAACCTGGATGGTTTACAATGCGGTTAATGACACTCAGAACAACATTGACAACAGAGCGGCTCAGCACGAAATCGAGATGTTTCTGCAGACCAATCCCGATCCTTTCACACAGTATCAATTCGAACAACTGGAAAACAGAATCAGAACAGTCACTCGGCATAGACAAAACGATTATCTTTATTTATTTTATGGACACCAAGAACACCTTTCTTCTATATATTCAGGACTAAGGGCTCCCGCATATCTTACAAGAGATGCGTATCAAACAGGTTGGGAGGCTAAAATGAAATTGGCACAATTCAATGGTGGCCCAAGAAATTCGGTTTTCTTTATACTTCCAAATCGATCAACAGTATACGGGCCTAATAAGGTTCTTTCTCGTCCTGATCAATATATTCAAGGCCTCTTGCTTCCCGGTGGTGGCAATGAATACATAGCACCAAATGGAACTGGACCAGGAAGCGTAATTGGACATCTACCTATACCAATAGGTAATATGCCTCATTTTTGAGTTGATAGAACATGCAAGAAAAAGATGAAAAAGAAGGTTTAGATGAGACTTGCGAAAGTTATATTGGTAAATTTCTTATAGTTTATCCAATATATGGCTGGGGGTGGGAGGGTAATGAAGAAGCTCCGAATCCTCCGCATTCCTTTAAGTTTCGTTTAGAACGCATTTGGTGGAATGAAGGAATCAGAAGAGGGGGAATTGGAATTATTGAAGATCCAAATCATAAATATAACGGATTTGTTATTATTTTTGATTTACGTCATTACGGAGGATTTAATTTCACCACAAAAACTGGACAATACAACATTGAAATTGTCAAATCAAAATTAACTGAGAATAATGGATGGCCTGTTCCGATACATAGAGATAAGAGTTGTGGAGGATATGCCGAGATTAAAGTAAGTGAATCTGAAAAAAAATAAGACCTATCGTAAAAGTTTAAACGATGAGTAATTCCACAGCAATAGCGACTTTAGCAATTATAGTTTTTACGGGATATGTTTCCTTTATTGGGTTTCGCGATCCTTCGCTTCTGGAGATGTATATATTTTCACCGGTCGATATTTTAAGAAAAAAACAATATTACAGGCTGATAACCGGCGCTTTTTTGCATGCGAATTTAATCCACCTCGTATTCAATATGTTCAGTCTTTATTCTTTTGGTGAATACATAGAGCTGATTTACGGAATAAAAACGCTGTTGATTATTTATTTTTCAAGTATTTTAGGCGCAAGCTCGCTTTGCTTACTCATGCACCGTAATCATTACGATTACAAAGCATTAGGGGCTTCCGGCGGAGTATGCGGAGTCATCTACGCTTCAATTTTTCTGCTGCCGGGCGGCGGTGTCTATGTCTGGCCTTGTCCGTTTGCCATACCGGCCTATATATACGCGATTATTTTTTTAGTGGGCTCTTTCTTTGCCATGAGAGCTAATGTCGGAAATATAGGTCACGATGCTCATTTGGGAGGTGCATTAGTTGCCCTTGGCGTTACGTTGCTATTACAGCCTTCTATGGTTTCTCAAAACGTGTCGCTTTTTATTATCATTATTTCTGCAACAATCGTTCTTTTCGGCTGTTTTTATCTGTATCCTTTCTTGTTAAAACAAGGACAGGGTTTCAATTTCAAAAAACCGAGGGTTCTCTTTTCCAATTACAAGTTTCTGGCCGAAAGAGAAATTCATATAAAAAATGAAGAGGCCATAAATGAATTGCTGGATAAAATATCCCGATCTGGAATCCAGAGTTTGACAAAAAAAGAGCGAAGAACACTCGAAATTCTGTCTCAAAAAAAGAACAAACATTCAAGCAAAACGGTTCCCGATGTTTATCAGAACCAAACGAAATGAAATCGTCTTTTGTTACAGGACTGAAAAAACAAGAAAATTTTATTCATTCTTTTCCGTGTCTTCGTAGATCCATTCGCTGGGAAAGTTATCGACGCAGTAGCCGGCGAAATTATTGATGACGGAACCGCCGTTTTCCAGGCCCGACTCAAACTGCTCTTCGGCCTTGAGCCATTCGTTGATAACGGATTTGACAATATCGGCCCT
>CAZNET010000466.1:801-2788 GCA_964571885.1 uncultured Pirellulales bacterium | reverse complement strand
GATTTACCGTTAAAACAGGAAAGAAAAGTATATCGAATTTGAGTCAAAATGCAAGAAATGTGATTTTTTTAAGAAATGGCATAAAAATACAAAAGGTTCTACCATTTCGATAGAACCTTTTGTAGATTCGTAGCAAAATCAGTTGTGCAGCTTATTTTTTCTTCTTGGCTTTTTTCTTTTTGGTTTTTTTCTTCTTTGTTGCTTTCTTTTTGGTTTTTTTCTTTTTCTTTGCTACTTTCTTCTTTGCTGTTTTCCTTCTGGCTGTTTTCTTTTTTGCTTTTTTCTTCTTTGCCATTATTTCTCACCACCTTTCATTGAGAGAAACATTATTGTTACCATTTTTTTACGCTACACGATTAACTTATAAAACTATTTTATAAACCGCATTAATTTATACTTTTTATCGGTTATAAAATCAAAAAGTCTTCATAAAAATTTTTAATCAGTTTGTTCAAAAACAGCGAACGCATCAACAAACGGTTATCTCTATAAGGGAAACATTCGCAGACTCAATAACCGTTATCAATGGTCCGAGTGTGACATAGTGACTTTAAACGGTTAGAAGGGATACCGTGACGTCACGACAAAAGAATCTCTTAAACATCGAAATTTTTAACTTAAAGGCCTGTTTTGCGCTGATTGTGTTTTTGTGCCGGAAAAATATTTTTTGTCAAGATTTGTTTTTACAAATGGATGATCTTCGTTAGAATAAACCCACTATCATAAAATTAAGACTTATTCATTGTGATTTTACAGGTGTGCTGGCCTGAAAATATTTTTAAAAAATTTTTATAATTTTTTTCGATAATACACAATTTTTATGTGAATTTTATGACAAAGCATCAGCGAATCATTCTGTTCGGCGGTACGTTTGACCCGATCCATCTTGGTCATATTGAAGTTGCCGAGTACGCGTTTGGCAGAATCGGCGGCGATCAATTAATGTTCATCCCCGCTAAACGTTCACCTTTGAAAAAGTTTTTTCCAAAAGCGTCCGACGATGACCGCTACACGATGATCTCACTGGCGGTTGCGGAAAAAGAAAGTTTTGACGTCAGTGATATCGAGATCAAACGTCAAACGCCGAGTTTTACCATTGATACGGTGAGGTATTTTCAATCGATTTTTGGTCCGAATAGTAATATATACTGGCTCATCGGCGCCGATGCGGTTGATGATCTGGCCAAGTGGTATAAAATCGAAGAGTTGATCGATATCTGTTTTGTTTCGGTAATGTATCGCGGGGGTTTTGAAAAGCCGTCGTTTGATAGCTATATCGATCAATGGGGCAAAGACCGCGTTGCAAAACTTGAAAATCATGTCATCGACACGCCATTGATCGATATCAGCAGCACGGAAATACGGGAAAAAATTTCAACCGGCATTGATGTCAGTCAGTTGCTGCATCCGGCCGTAGCGGAGTTTATCAAGATCAAAGGTCTTTACCGAGAAAAATAATCATATTTTGAATTCGCCGTTTTCGTAGATCCGTTCGCCGTCGGCATAGATCTGTCCACCGTCGTGCATGTCCGCCAGCATGTCCCAGTGGACGCCCGATTCGTTCTTTCCGCCGGTTTCGGGTATCGCGGCCCCGATGGCCATGTGGATGGTGCCGGCCAGTTTCTCATCGAACAGCATGTTCTTTGAAAACTTCTTTATGCCCTTGTTGGTGCCGATGGCCGCTTCACCGAAACGCCTCGCGCCGGGGACCTCGAGTAACTTCTCCAGCAGGTCCTTTCCTTTTCTTGCGTCGGCCTTGATAACTTCGCCGTCTTTGACTTCGAGTGAGATATCCTCGATCATCTGGCCGTGGAAAAATCCGGGATAACTGAATCTTACTTTGCCGTTGACCGAATCCTCGAGCGGTGTTGTAAAGACTTCGCCGGAAGGCATGTTATTGGTGCCCGCCGAGTTAATCCACTTTCTGCCTTTACAGGAAAAGGTGATGTCGATATCTTTACCGAGGTAGCGGATGGTTTCCTTCTGA
>CAZNET010000466.1:0-791 GCA_964571885.1 uncultured Pirellulales bacterium | reverse complement strand
ATCGACAATCCGCTGCTGCTCGTCTTTGATTTCGTTCCACTTGGCGACCGGGTCGTCTTCATTCAAAAAACACGCACTGTACACAAAATCCTGGTACTCGGTTAAACTCATATCGCATTCCTGGGCGGCCGCATCGGTGGGAAAAACGCACAGCGTCCAGTTGAATTCGCCGGCCGCGCTTCGTTTCATATAGGTCTTCATCAGGTCAGCGCTGGCGATGCTGACGGTTTGTTTCTTTTCCGTGGGGACGCTTTCCAGTTCCTTCATATTGAACGGGGCAAGCATCACCAGGCTGGCGTCGAAGGTCTCGAGGATATTCTTTTTCACCGGCGAAACATATTTTAACTGGTCGTCTGAAGCGGTATCGTAAAAGATCTTCTCGGTTCCGTTGATTTTGATGTTAAATTCCGGATAGGCACCGGCCTGGAGAGCCTTTTGGTAAACCTTTTTGATCAGCTCCTCAGCCAGATACGTCGAATTGATGATAAACTTATCACCTTTTTTGAGTTTCAAACTGTAATTGACCAAAAGATCAGCATATTTTTCAAGTACGTTGTTCATGTGTTCTCCTTCAACTTTTTTATCTGTGCTTTCAACCAGTTGTACCAGTCTTGCATACCCTGGCCGGTTGTTGCCGCGATGGGGAAGATCTCTATTGATTTGTTTACTCTACAGGCGTCCATGGTGGCTCGTTCGATGTTGAAGTCCACGGCGGTCAGAAGATCGATCTTATTGATGAGCATGACTTTTGATTTTGCGAAGATGGCGGGGTATTTCGCCGGTTTGTCGTC
>CAZNET010000465.1:0-2789 GCA_964571885.1 uncultured Pirellulales bacterium | reverse complement strand
GGGACTGGATGACGGCGACGATGTCGGACTGATCGCCGAAACCGATCCGACCGTGGCCGTTAGTGTCAAAGACGGCGTTGACTGGACCGAACTAACCTCAAGACCGGCGGGGCTGGATGACGGAGACGATGACACCCAACTGAGTGAATCGCAGGTAGATGCCTATGTCGCGAATAACGGATATCTGACCGCCGAGTCCGATCCCACCGTGGCACCAAGCGTCAAGGACGGCGTTGACTGGACCGAACTGAGCGGAATCCCCGCAGGTTTCGCCGACGGAAACGACGACACAGGTGAAAACTACTGGACCGAATCGGACGCGAATATCTATCGAGACAGCGGCAGCGTCGGCATCGGAACGGATTCGCCGACGGGAAAACTGGATGTCCGGACATGGTATTGTAAAAATATAGTCAGCATCCTTGATCAGCAGAACACGATCGATGACACCTGGAGCTACGGAGGAACCTCGAACTGGCAGTCTTTCACCCCTTCCGTCAGCGGTTTGCTGACCCAGGTTGATATCAAAGTGAGAACGCCTTACTGCCATTACCCGATTTCTCCGGTCGATATGACCGTCACCATTCGCGCCGGTGAAGGCACGTCCGGCCAGGCCCTGGTCAGTAAAACCATAACCGTTTCAGAGCACCAATGGTACGGCTATGCTTTTCCAACGTTTCCCTGGTTAGACGCCGGCAGCAAATATACCATTCACATAACCACCGTTGACGGTCCATGTAATTGGTGGTTCTACAGCTCCGCCAATCCGTATCCCGGAGGAATGAGTAACGGCGTGTCACATATCGACGGACCTTTCAAAACGTATATGAGAGAGTATTCCTATGGATCATCATTGAAAGTTGATCCGACCTCGGGCAACGTCGATTTAAGGATCGCGAAGATCATGGCCTGGAATAACCAGAGAGTGGCGACAGACGGCTATACCTGGGTCGGCAATATCCTGTTTCAGTGGGGAACGCGTACCAGTACCACAGATGGATCTCAGTACTTCAGTTACTATACGGATTTCCCGAACGAATGTTTTTCCGTCAGCACGACCCTGCCGGGTCTGGTCGACGTCCAAAGGACCTGTTTCTACCTGGACCGCCAGGACGGCTACAGCGGAAGTATCAGTTACAAGTTTCTGGCCATCGGCTATTAAAAAAATACCTATATCCGCATTTGAAAGGACTAAAAGATGAAGGGCATAAAAGTACATCCTGTTACAGCGCTGATTGTTATGTCACTGTCGGTTCTCGCGGCGGCGTCGATGGGCACGGCCTTTACCTACCAGGGCCGTCTGCTCGATTTCAACGAACCGGCGAATGGATTTTATGATATGGCATTTGTCATGTTCGACATGCCCGAAGGCCCCAACACCCTGGGCGAAGCGGGCGCAGGTAATATCGAGGTCATCGACGGCTACTTCACCGTGCCGCTGGACTTCGGAGCCGATGTATACAATGGTGAAAAACGCTGGCTGGAACTGTACATCAAACCCAGCGATGTCAACGATCCGAACGCCTTTATTCCCGTCTGGCCCCGGCAGGAAATCACACCGGCGCCCTACGCGCTCTATGCCGCCAATGCCGCTCGGACAGGCACACCCGGCTATCTGGCGAAGTTCGACGCCAACGGGATCGGCAACTCGGCCGTTTTCCAGAAGGATTCGAAGATCGGCATCGGCACGACCGATCCGCAGGTCAAGCTGTCGCTGGGAACCGACCTGGCACCGAAGAAACTGGCGCTGTGGGACGGCGTGGGTGATTTCTACGGCCTGGGTATCGACTGGGGACGAATTATCTTCACCGCCGCCGATGACGAAAAAATGACCATCCGTGACACCGGCAAGGTGGGTATCGGAACGCCCAACCCCGCTACGCTGCTGGAAATCGAAGGTCCCAACGACGGCTTTGCCATCATTAACACTGACCAGATAGGTACTAATACATATACCGGCTATCGAATGGATCGAGACAACACGGAAAAATGGCTGGTGGGAATGGGGCCGCTCAACGACAACCTGCTGATCCGCAGAAACGCCGCGACCAATGACATGTCCATTGACGCATCCGGCAATGTCGGCATCGGTACGACCAACCCCACCAAAAAACTGGATGTCGATTGGGGGGACATCCTGGTCCAGGGGCCGCAAAGCGCCAGCGCGCCGGGACACCAGGGAACGGTCTATCTCGGCA
Source organism: uncultured Pirellulales bacterium (assembly GCA_964571885.1). Taxonomy (GTDB): domain Bacteria; phylum Planctomycetota; class Phycisphaerae; order Sedimentisphaerales; family Anaerobacaceae; genus CAZNET01. Next base: position 591 of record CAZNET010000465.1, on the reverse strand, counting down.
CCGGCCACCATTATATCCGAGGCGAATACGGCTTCGGCGTGAAGATCGGTACCTACGGTGTGGGCGATGTAATAGCGGTCCGGGAGCTCTCCGGTAACGTCGGTATCGGGACAACGTCGCCCGCCGCAAGACTCGACGTCGTCGGAAAGATCAGAATTTCCAATTCTTCCGGCGATCCGCTGGTCGAGCTCGGCGAGGGACTGGACTACGCAGAAGGGTTCGATATCACAGAAACAGAAAAACTGCCGCCCGGCACCGTCGTCAGTATCGACGAGGATAATCCCGGCAAGCTCAAGATCTGCAGTCAGCCTTACGACACCAAAGTCGCCGGCATTGTCGCCGGCGCCAAAGGACTCGGTTCGGGCGTTCGTCTGGGAAGCGGACAGTTCGACGCCGATGTCGCCCTGGCCGGCAGGGTTTACTGCAATGCGGACGCCGCCGAATTCGAGATCAAAACCGGTGACCTGCTGACCACATCAGAGACGCCCGGCCACGCCGCCAAAGCGACCGACTGTGAAAAGGCCCGCGGCGCCATACTCGGCAAGGCCATGGAAGGCCTCGAACGGGGCAAAAAAGGACAAATACTGGTTC
>CAZNET010000464.1:0-2790 GCA_964571885.1 uncultured Pirellulales bacterium | reverse complement strand
GACCACTTTGAAAAAGGTCTGGCCGGTCTTGCCGTCCCGGCCGGCGATGGGCGTCGAAGTAAAAATGCCGCATCTGGATTACGCGATCGCGGCCTATTATGTCATCGCGACCGCTGAGGCATCGAGCAACCTGGCTCGCTATGACGGTATTCATTACGGCCATCGCACCGAAAATCCAAAAGACTATGTCGAAGTCTATTCAAAATCCAGACAGGAAGCTTTCGGCACGGAGGTTAAACGCAGGATTATGTTAGGTACTTACGCCCTTTCCAGCGGTTACTACGATGCGTATTATCTAAAGGCGCTTAAGGTACGAAACCTGATCCGGGGGGACTTCAATGATGTTTTTGGTAAATGCGATTGTGTTATGATGCCCGTGTCACCGACGACCGCGTTTAAGATCGGTGAAAAAGCCGATGACCCGCTGCAAATGTATCTGGCGGATATCTATACCATCTCGGCTAACCTTTCGGGCATCCCGGCGATCAGTATCCCTTGCGGATTTGACGACACGAACCTGCCGATCGGCCTGCAGATCATGTCACCGACCTTCACCGAGGACAAACTGCTGCGGATTGCGCGGATGTACGAAAAACAAACGCACTGGCACAAACGAAAACCGGAACTAACGAACAATGCGCGATAATTTACAGGTAAAATTAATAGTCGGTTTGGAAATTCATGTTCATCTCAAGACGAACACGAAGATGTTCTGCGGCTGTGCGCTCGAATACGGCATCGAAGCCAACAGCCGAGTTTGTCCTGTTTGCCTCGGAATGCCGGGTTCACTGCCGGTCATGAATAAAAAGGCTTACGAATATGCCGTCATGGTCGGCCTGGCACTGAATTGTCACATCAACCGCTTCACCAAGTGGGACCGGAAAAATTACTATTACCCTGACCTGCCGAAAAATTATCAGATCAGTCAGTACGATCTGCCGCTGGCTTTTGAAGGCTACATCGAAATACCCCTGGAGAACGGGCAAACCAAAAATATCGGGATCATCCGGGCGCATCTCGAAGAAGACGCGGGAAAAAACGTCCATACCGCGGGAAACTTTTCACAGGTCGATCTGAACCGTGCGGGCTCGCCGCTGCTCGAGATCGTGACCGAACCTGATATGAACAGCCCAGCCGAAGTCAAGGCCCTGGCGATGGAACTGCAGCGAATGGTCCGCTATCTCGATGTCTCCGAAGGGGATATGCAAAAAGGCCACATGCGATTCGAACCTAACGTTAATTTGCATATTTCCAAAGACGGCCAGATCTATAAAACACCGATCGTTGAGATCAAGAACCTCAACAGCTTTCGAGTTCTTGAAAAAAGTGTCGAATACGAATATCACCGCCAGCTTGACGAGTTCCTCGAAACCGGCAAAACCATGCAGATGGGAAACAAATCGACACGAGGCTGGGATGACGCCAATAATATGACCGTCCTGCAGCGCGAAAAGGAAGAAGCACATGATTATCGATATTTCCCCGAACCGGACCTGGTCCCGGTCGAATTATCCGACGCACACCTTGATGATATCAAATCCCGGCTGTGTGAACTGCCTATTAAAAAACAAATGCGGTTCATAAAAGATTACCAGTTAAGTGGCTACGACGCCGGGGTCTTAACCGCCAATCGTCAAACCGCGGAATTTTTCGATGAAGTGATACAAAAAGGCGCCGACCCCAAACGAGTCTGCAACCTTATTTCACAGGTCGGTCTGAAAATGGCAAATGAAGCCGGACGCGAATTAACCGATTTCAAGATCAACTCCGATGATCTGGCTCAACTGGCAAATATGGTCGATGATGATCAGGTCAATGCCACCTCGGGGAATATCATTTTCGAACAAATGGTAAAAACCGGCGAAAAACCAATGGCCATCGCCAAAAAACAAAATCTTATCCAGAAAAGCGATGTCGGCGAACTCGAAGCGATTGTCGATAAGGCCATCACCGAAAATCCACAGGCAGTAGAAGACATCCTCTCCGGCGGAAAAAAAAGCAAAAAAGCACGCGGCTTTCTGCTCGGCCAGGTCATGCAAAAAACGAAAGGCCAGGCAAATCCAAAAATCGTGTCAGAGATTTTAGCGAAAAAATTGAATTGACATTTCTTAGTCATCATCATTAAATGAGAATATTATAACGTAGTTTATTGGAATGGGGAAATTACTGTTAATATAGACAATATGAGTATATTAACAATTAATGTAAAAACGGAGTATGTTGATGGGGAAACCGGACATAAATATTTCTAAAGATCAACTGAAACAGATGCAGTGCGAAAATGAACAGCTCAAAGCGATTCGTCATCAATACGAACAATGCAAAACGGAGCTAACCGCCAGCCAGCAGAATTATCGAGATTTATTTAATAATATCAAAACAGGGATAGCGGTTTATGAAGCGATTGATAATGGTGAGAATTTTGCTTTCACCGATCTCAACAAAACCGCAGAAAATATCGATAAAATAGAAAAAAAGCATATCATCGGGAAAAAAGTTACTGACGTCTTTCCGGGAATTGAAGAATTTGGTTTACTTGATATATTTAAAAAAGCCTATAAAACCGGCCGGCCGCAATATCATCCGGCGAATTTGTATAAAGACAACCGTCTTATCGGCTGGAGGGAAAATTACGTCTATAAACTGCCCAATGGAAAGATCATAGCTGTTTATAACGACATTACCCAACGCAAAAAAGATGAGGCTCAGCTTCGCCGTTTAAGCACGATTCTGAACGAATCCTACGATGCCTTTATTATCATCAATTTAATGGGCAAAATAACTGTTTGG
>CAZNET010000463.1:0-2799 GCA_964571885.1 uncultured Pirellulales bacterium | reverse complement strand
ATGAAGTTATCACCACCCCCTTTACCTTTATCGCCACGTCCAATTCGGTGATGATGACCGGAGCGAAACCTGTTTTCGTTGATATCGATCCGGTCAGTCTCAATATTGATACGCGAAAGATCGAGGACAGCATGTCCGATAAAACCAGGGCTATCATACCTGTTGAGGTCTTCGGCAATCCGTATGGTTTCGATAAGATCAAACAGATCGCCGACAAACATAATCTGCCGATCATCGAGGATAGCTGTGAGGCGCTGGGCTCCGCTCTGAACGGCAAAAAGGTCGGCACTTTCGGCAACATGAGCCTGTTTGCTTTCTATCCCAATAAACAGATCACCACCGGCGAAGGCGGTATTATCCTGACCGATGACGAAGACCTGGCCGACATGTGCCGGTCGCTTCGCAACCAGGGCAGGGGCAAAGACGGCGGCTGGCTCGGCCACGAACGCCTTGGTTTTAATTTCAGACTGAGCGATATCAATTGCGCCCTCGGTATCGTGCAGTTATCGCGGATCGAGGAATTCAAGGCCAAACGAAAACAGGTCGCCGGGTACTATCAGAAAATGCTCGCCGGCGACGGCCGAATCATCGTTCCCGAAGAACTGCCCGGCTGCGATATGAGCTGGTTCGTCTTTGTTATCAGACTTTCCGATCAATATTCCTTCGAACAGCGAAATGAGGTTATACAAAAAATGTACGACGCCGGCATCCAGGTAAGCAATTATTTCACTCCCGTCCATCTGCAGCCCTTTATGGTCGAAAAATTCGGCTTCAAAAAAGGCGATTTTCCCGTCACCGAACTGGTCAGCGAAAGAACCATCGCGCTTCCGTTCTATAATAACCTCACTGAAGACGATGTTAAGCTGGTGTGCAATACCTTAAAAGAGATTCTGGATAAAATTTGATGCACCGATTTGACCGGGCCTTTTTTTATCGTATAGTTTAAATGTAGGCGGTTCAAGACGCGGCAGCGGCTTTGACCGATAAGAATTTGCACATTATTTGATAACTCGGGGAGAAACTTGCAATGAGAGGTTTCAGGGGTAAGCTCATAACGTTTTTGGTCATTTATTTTGCGGGATTCGCCACAGCGGTTTATGTCATCGTACCCCCGCAGGATCAGTCGCAACAGGTTCAAATCGTACGGGAAGATGGTGACAACCAGTTTAAGATACCCAACTTTAACACTGAGGAGTTTATCTTTTCGTTTCGCAGAGGAATGGACAAGTGCATCGCGTTCGGCAAATCCGCCGCGATCGAGGTCGGACACATGGTCAAAGAAAAATATGAGAGCACGTATGACACAAAAGAATCTCAGTGACATTGCCAATAATGCATACTCCTCTTCTTCTTAATTGCTGACGAGTATGTGCGCGACCTGTTGAGGGGGGGCGCAGATACAAGTCACGTTGGCCGCGGGGCCGGTACCCGCGGCCAACAAGCATTTTAAAGGACGGATATCATCGGCTGATCGATGCCGTCGCTGTGGATGAATTTGCGGGCAAGCTCGTATTGAGCCGTTGTGTCGTTATAGTCATACTCCGCGATCACCTGCTGGCCGTCATAGACAACCCGCGTCATCTCATTGACATCGCCGTTATAATAGGTTACCTTTTTCACTCGCCTGCCCATAGTGTCGTATTTAAAAGACAATACCGGATTATCACTTTGGTCAACATCAAAAGAATTATTTAATGCACAGGAAAGATTTTTTTTCTAAAAGAAATTCCGATTCTATAAAAATATTTCACAAGCAATACCGATGCTATACATACGATCAAATCAAGTATTATGAAAACAATATTTTTAAACAAATAATCAGATTCATAGTTTTTAATTGCTGAGTTTATGGAAAAGAATAAATACAGAACAACAAATGTTAAAGCTGAGACTGTTAATATATTTGGCGATTCAAACTTGAGCAACGTTAAAATAAATATAGATATAAATACTACATATATAGGAATTAAATTTATTATCACTTTATAAAGAAAACGGATTATTGGATTTGATTCCTGTGTATAGTTAATAATTTTGATATTTAACAAGAAATAATTTAGAAACGCAGAAACTATTATTAAAACTATTAGAACTAATACAAATTTGGCAAATTTCATATTCATTATCCCCAAATATTTAATTCATAAATAAAATATATGTTGTGTGTTAGTTATATTTATTTAGACATTTTTTTATGTCCGCAGCTCTTTCTTCATAACAATATCCCATATTAACACTGTACCAGAAAAATCCTAATCCCTTCCACTCACTAAAGCTCTTTTCACACGTCTGATAACATGCTTCCCTGACCCAGTCCCACGGCCAGAGATCATCACATGCATTTTCACATTTTTTTTTCTTTCTGTTGCACCAATTTTGATAATTATCCCATCTTTTCTGAGCTCTATCTTTACATTTTTGATAATCTTTTTCAGCTTTCTTAAGACATTCTTTTAATTTATTTTTGTTGTCGTTACATTCACTCTTCTCAGGCGGGAGTATTGGTGATGGCAATGTTACCCTTAAACCTTTTGGATCTACATAGTTAACAGGATTATTCATCACATATGCATAAAGATTTAGACCATATTCATAATGAATCGGATCGGTCTGCAAAAACCGTCCGATGTCGGGCTTGTAGTAGCGGGCTCGGTAGTAATAGAAATCAGCTTCTTTATCGTATCTTCTGCCGGTGAAGTAATACGGGTTATGGTATTGGCTGTCGTCGATCACGTTGCCGCTCGCATTATAGATCGTTGCTTCGCCGAAGACGTCGTAGGTATAGCGTTCCTTCAGGTT
>CAZNET010000462.1:0-2805 GCA_964571885.1 uncultured Pirellulales bacterium | reverse complement strand
ACGTGTCTGTATCGCCGTAAAACCAGTCGGTATCTAACAAGGGTGCCTGGACATCTTCAACAGCAACAGGCATAGAATAAGCAGATAGACTAAGCAACAAAACTATCTGAATCCCCGCATATATTACTAATAATCTTTTCATCACTCATACTCCTCCATGTTTTTCCAACCTTTCTTACATTCACACCCAAACATCATAACATCTATATTCGGACTATTGTCATCCTAATCTATCCACTTACTATTTGTCAAGATAAAAATAAAATTATTTTGTTTTTGCGCTATTTGGTTAATACGTTTCTTATAATGGCTATGTCACAGATCGGCAACCGCTCCTAAATTGGTTTTAACATACCAAACGTCAGCAAAATTGATTCTTCCGTCTTTATTAACATCATATAAATCATTATATAAATCGAATGCCTGTGGGTCCTGGGTATTCAAGGTTCCGCCCATTTTCGCTTTAACATACCATACATCCGCGTAATTAACTCTCCCGTCATTATTTACATCACCGTAAAGCTGACTCCATGGCTTCGAACCCGGACCGTACGCGATTTTCATTAAAGGATCACCTATGACAACTTCCGACCAGCTCAAATATGGAATAGCAGTATAAGCCGCTTCGATAAATGTCAAATCAGCAACACCATCCAAATCATGATCGGCCAGAAGGTTATAAAACAAGAATTCATTATCAACCGCGGCGTCGGGTTGAGGCTCAAAACTGTGGCCGATCGCAGCGGTACCTTTAATACTGATAAAATCAATGATTTTCCCCTGACCGGTACTAACATCAGAAAACATAGTCACAGCGTTAAAGCTTTCCATTGATGTAAATACCGCCCCGTTGATTGTATTAAATAACGCTGAACCGTCCGGCCCCTGAGTCAATAAATAATTGCTGGGGTTTGATTCCTCGGCGTTCCTGCCGAATGTTGCCAACCCGATAACTCCCTGGTATTGTGGAAGATTGGCATCTAGAACCGCCCTGTCATCAAGATCAGCCTGTGATGTGAGCGTATCGGCTCTACAGTCATAAAATATACATAAATTATCGTTCGCCAGCTCCAAATAACCTATATTCAACCCGCTGTTAATCGGATCGCTTTCGGTTAACTGGGAAAAACAGGCCTGATAATCCGCTCTTTCACGTGCCTGATCCGCATCAGGAGGTTGATTCGTTTGAGCATCATAAATCCAGTAATCCACGCCATAATCCAAATTAAACGTTCTGTTGTTGTCGTATTTATCAAAACCAGTTAATGTCGGCGAGTCGTCAATGACCACGACCGAAGACAACGGATTGACGCCAATAGCTGGATTCGAAGCCCTTTTTGCCCTTTCCAGCATTTCTCTGACACCAAAAACCGCACTTTTACCCTGGTTTTTCGGTCCGTCAAGCCGTGATACAAGATAAATATCTCCCGCGTTAAAAGATCTGTCAACCGGCCCATAGTAGAAGGTATAGGGCGGCATCGGAGGTAATAATGTTCCTTCCATGATCGTGTTTTGAACGATCGGGGCGCGTTGTGAGATTCCTATCGTCCAATTAAACGTTTTTGTGCCCGGAGCGGTTTTTTCGAAAAGTTCAACGCCGCTCGCCCGATACCCCTGATACGGATTTACCATCCTGTTTTTAATTCCAAAGGGGTTGTCACCATATTCGCTGTACCAGAGACAGGACAATTCCGACTCGACCGAAGCAGCGTCAATGGATGATTCTCTCGATAAAACATCATCCGGATTTGATCCCCCGGGCCTTATAACATTGGGAAACATCTGATCTTCAATACGATACGGCATACCCGCGGTTGTAATAATCACCCTGATCTGCGTTATTCTGTCAGGATAATTTGCGTCGGACAGATAAGCCCTTACCGGACCGGCAATGTACTGATTGTATTGTTCCCTTGTAATGATTTCATCTGCTGATGTGCTGGATGGTCCGCTGCAATCGGCCAGTCCTGTCAAACACAGCACCTGCGACTCCGCAATATCGGGATAATATTGACGATACATCTTGGCGATATAGTTACTGGTAGGGCTGTTTTCATTGACAAGAACTAAAACTTCACCCGGCGATACATCCGCAAATGAAGCTGAAGAAAATATCGCACCTGCACTTATAAAGGTTATAAGCGTAATGATAAACGCTCTCTTTTCACCCCTTCTTCCTTTTTTTCGCATCCTTTCCAGTTCCTTATGCCCCCCATGGCAATAAAACAGTTAAACAAAAAACAAAAGCCTCATTTCTTCTTTCTAAGCGAGATCATGCTTAAAACACTTAATAACAAAAGACTTGAAGGTTCCGGTACGACATGAATGACAGCGCCTTCGGCACTGACGTTGCCCATAGCGTCGTCATAATAATCACCGTCCCTTGTAATCCCGTAAAAACCGCCTCCAAGTCCCAATCTGTCTGCAAGCTGATAAGTCACATCACCGAATCCGATGGCTTCGACAGTTATTTCCGCGATAAGGTCAAAACCTCCGACGCCGGTATCTGAATTCTGAGAGGCATTTAAGGAAGTAACACCCAACTCATAAATATTCCCGCTGACATCGGTATTCATGGAGGCATATCCGGAAATAGAGTCCATCGGTGATGGAGCGGCTAAGCCGACATCTGTGACCTGAATAACTCCGTCGGTATCGGCCAGCAGGTCAAGCTGCCAGACATTCAAACCGTTTTGTCCCGTAAGCTGTTCTTCAATACTCGCGTAAATGCCGAGAACGACTGTTTCGCCCAATTCAAGGGTTTCTTCATACGGATCAACCATGAAAAGCAGATTTGCCCCCGCA
>CAZNET010000461.1:0-2808 GCA_964571885.1 uncultured Pirellulales bacterium | reverse complement strand
CAGCGGCTCAAAGAGTGTCATCTACAGGCGGTCAAGCAGGGCGAAGTACCAGCGTATTACCGTTCATCGGGATAAGACCGTTATCGTTACCATACCTCGAAATGGTACAGCAAAAGAAGCTAAGCGGTTTCTTGATTCTAAAAATGACTGGGTCGAAAAGCAGTTACAGAAGATAAATCAACTTCAAAAATCAGAAACTCGAATTGATGTGAATGTTGATCTCCAACAGGCTCAAAAAGAGTTATTTTGCCGACTCGAAACATTCTCAAAAGAACACAACCTGCCTTTCAGCAAAGCGAGTTTTCGATGTCAGAAGACAAGATGGGGAAGTTGTTCAGGCAAAAACAACATCAGTTTGAATATCAATATTGCTTTTTTGCCGGTAGAAATTCAGGATTATATTCTCCTGCATGAGCTGGTACATACGAAAATTAAAAATCACAAAACGACGTTCTGGGCCGAACTCGATAAATATACCAACGGCAAGGCCAAAGAACTGGCAAGAAGGCTGAAAAATTATAACATGAAATTGAGGCTGTAATGACGAATGCGCGAATTCAAACAAAGTGAATACTAATTATAACTTGGGTGGAAGCGAGCCTTGGGCTAAACTAAAAATAAGTTATATATAAGTGCTATTTCATCGAAGATGAAGAAGGAAATAAAATGAAACGTTTTTTTAATTGGCAAATCATGCTTGCATTAATTCTGATCGCATTCTCGGTTATATTTTATTTTATTCACTATGTGATTTTCAGAGACGTTCATCATATTTTTATTTATCTTGTCGGGGACATCGCCTTTCTATTTCTGGATGTCCTGATTGTTATGCTGGTGCTTCATCGCCTGTTGGTGTACAGAGAAAAGCAATCCATGCTCAATAAACTCAATATGGTCATAGGAACTTTTTTCAGCGAAGCTGGTACAGAGTTGCTCAGAATATTTTCACAGTTCGATCCGAATGTTGATGCAATGAAAGAGCAGCTCGTTATAACAAAAGGCTGGTCGGATAAAGAATTTGCGGAAGTCGCCAGGCATATTCGACAACATAAAACCGAAATAGACAGTCAAAAGGGAGATCTCAAAGAACTGAAAAAATTCTTAAATGGAAAAAGAGCTTTTTTGCTTAGTTTACTGGAAAATCCCAACCTGCTTGAACATGATTCATTTACAGATTTATTATGGGCGGTTTTTCATTTAACTGAAGAACTGGTCCATCGGGATGATTTAAGTCAGCGGCCGGATAAAGACTACCAACACTTATCCGGAGATATCAAAAGGGCTTATCGGCGATTAATCCTTCAGTGGCTTGCATACATGAAGCACTTAAAGCGGGATTATCCATATTTATTTTCATTGGCGATGAGAACCAATCCCTTCGACACCAAGGCCTGTGTGGAAATAAAATAATTTGAAAAATAATGAAAATAAGGCTATTATTTCAATCGGCTCAAATGCCGCTGATATAAAGTGTATATATAGATGAAACAGAACTGATGGTAACATGGTTCGTTGCCAAAAGTCTGTGATAACGATTCATGAACAACCGGAAAGGAATAAAAGATGGAAGAGAATAATGTTAAGAAAGTTCAGATGCCCGTTATTGGAGATACGGCTCCTTCTTTTGAGGCCGAAACGACCCAGGGCACGATCAGGTTTCCCGAGGATTACGAAGGCAAATGGGTGATTCTGTTCAGTCATCCGGCGGACTTTACACCTGTTTGTACCACAGAATTTATGACTTTTGCCTCGATGGAAAAGGAATTTGAAGAATTAAATTGCAAACTTATTGGGCTTTCGATCGACAGTCATTACAGCCACATCGCCTGGTTAAGAACTATAAAGGAGAAGATCGAATACAAGGGAATGAAGAACGTTGAAGTGAATTTTCCCGTCATTGCCGATTTAACGATGGAAGTCGCTTCGAAGTTCGGCATGATCCAGCCTTGCGAAAGTGATGTCAGTGCTGTCCGAGCCGTATTTTTTATCGATCCTCAGGCGAAGGTACGTGCCTTGATGTATTATCCACTGTCGAGCGGTCGGAATATGCAGGAAATCAAACGCATTCTTATAGCAATGCAAACGGTGGACAAAAACAATGTCGCAACGCCCGCGGATTGGCAGCCGGGTGACGATGTTATCGTTCCACCTCCGGGAAGTTGTGGTACAGCCAAGGAAAGAGTCGATAAGGCGGAAAAAGAAGGCATTAAGTGTTTGGACTGGTTTATGTGTTTTAAGCCGCTTAAATAAAAATAGCCAAAATACATACCTGTTTCGTTAAAAATAAATTGACTATTTTTTGCTGGTTTGACAATAGTCTTTGTCTGGATGGATGTTACGTAAATACGGTATTTTCCGTAGTGTTCTTCAATAAAATTATAACACCTGTCGTTTTGATTTTTTTTGAGTCAAAAGGATAAAACTAAATTAAATCATTCAAATATTTAAATGTATGAGATCTGAATTGTTTTATTTAGGTCAATTAAAGAAGAAAGCATCCCCTATTGTAGACGTGCTTTAGCCAAATTGCGCAAATTTTTAAAAAGCCAAATATTTATCTTGACAATAATACATTGAACATCAAAATGAAAATTAGCCTGATAATATAACAAGGCTGTATATATCAGGCAGAAGAAGAGATTGTTTTAGATATAGGAGAGTGAGTGATGAAAAAGATTTCAATTGTTTTTGCGGGGCTTCAGATAGTTTTGCTGCTTAGTCTATCAGTTTATTCTATGCCTGTGGCTATTGAGGATGTCCAGGCACCCTTGTTAGATACCGACTGGTTTTACGGCGATACAGACACGT
>CAZNET010000460.1:0-2815 GCA_964571885.1 uncultured Pirellulales bacterium | reverse complement strand
CCCACCGAGAAGTCTATTTCAACAGATTTCTCCGCTCGCTTCGCTCGGTCGAAATGACAGTGGAACTTTTTCTATGATCAGGAACATAATGTCACCCCAGGCGCATAGACGCACAATGTCATCCCGAGTGTACGAACGCACAATGTCACCCCGAGCGACTACACGCACATTGTCATCCCGAGTGCAGCCGAGGGATCTGTTCAATAAGGAATTTCTCATTAAACAGACCCTTCGACAAGCTCAGGGTGACTGTCGTCAGATTTCTCCGCTGCGCAATGTTTCACATTGCTCCGGTCGAAATGACATTGCCGTCCCGAGCGGATAGACTCGCAGTGTCATCCCGAGCGAATAGGCGCACACTTTCATCCGGGCGAACGCATTGTCGCAGTAAACCGAGTCCATGTGTGCAAAATTATGACCGCCAGCGGACTATCCAAAAATAGTAAAATAAAAAACTCCGTATTTGGGCTTTTGGGTTAAAATGCTTGACATGTTGGTTTTGGTGGGGTAGGATTTGGTTCGGTTACGGTGTTGAGTATTACATTCGTCCTGGGTTTTGGGCGTTTAATGGAATAATGGAAACGAACGTTATACAAGGAAAGGAACAGGTATGAAACTCAACAGAAAGCTGAAGATGGGGATGGTCGGCGGAGGGCCGGGGGCGTTTATCGGCGATGTTCACCGCAAGGCGTCGCGTCTTGACGGCGAGATCGAGCTGGTTGCCGGGGCGTTCGATATCGACCCGAAGAAATCCAAAAAGCAGGGCAGGGAGCTGGCCCTAGATAAAAAACGAGTGTACGCCGATTACAAGGAGATGATCAAGGCCGAGTCGAAGTTGCCCGAAGGCGAGCGGATCGATTTTGTCGCGGTCACGACACCGAACAACTGGCATTTTCCCATCGCGCGGGATTTTCTCAAGGCCGGTTTTCATGTGATGTGCGAAAAGCCGATGACACTGACATCGTCACAAGCAAAGCAATTGCAGAAGCTGGTCAAACAGAAAAAGCTGATCTTCGGCCTGATGCACAACTACACCGGCTATCCGATGGTCAAGCTGGCAAGGGACATGGTCGCCAAAAAGGAGCTCGGCAAAATCCGCAAGGTCGTCGTGCAGTACCCGCAGGGCTGGCTGGCGACAGCGCTGGAGAAGACCGGCAACATGCAGGCGTCCTGGCGGACCGATCCCAAGCAGGCCGGGGGCGGCGGATGTCTCGGTGACATCGGTACCCATGCGGCCAACCTGGCCGAGTACATTACCGGTTTGAAGATCACGCATGTCTGCGCCGAGCTGACATCCTTTATCAAGGGCCGCAAGCTCGACGACGACTGCAACTGCCTGATCAAGTTTGACAAAGGCGCCAAGGGCATCCTGCACGCAAGTCAAATATCAGTTGGTGAAGAAAACAATCTCGCGATCTGGATCTATGGCGAGAAGAAGGGGCTCGAATGGCACCAGGAGCATCCCAACTATCTTTATGTCAAACACAATGAAGGTCCGGAACAGGTCTGGAAGCGCGGCAATCCGTATGTCGCTTCATACAGTGACGCCGCCGCGCGCAATACTCGCATCCCGCCGGGACACCCCGAAGCCTTCTTCGAGGCATTCGCCAACAACTACAGCAATTTTGCCGAAGCAGTCAAGGATACCATCGCCGGCAAAAAGCCGAGCAAGTTCGCGCTGGATTTTCCGGATGTCGAAGACGGTGTCCGGGGTATGCTGTTCATCGAGACGGTTCTGGCCAGTGCCAAGAGCAAACAGAAATGGACGGCCATGAAAAAATAAACCGTTTTTTCATTTTGATATGAAAAGAGGTGTAATCATGAAGAAAAACATAATATTAGTTGGTGTTTTTATCACGATACTGTTGTCAGTGACATCGTTCGCCGCGAAATACGAGGCAAAATGGGAATCGCTCGACAATCGCCCGATCCCGCAGTGGTACCCGGACGCCAAGTTCGGTATCTTCATCCACTGGGGTGTGTACGCGGTGCCGGCCTGGGCACCGGTTGAAGGTGTCGGCGTGTACGGCGGCTATTCCGAGTGGTACTGGAAGGGCATCAAGGGACAGCGCGAAGGTGCAAAGCAATTCCAGCAGTTTCACAACCGCGTGTACGGCGAGGATTTCAAGTATCCCGATTTCGCGTGCAAGTTCCATGCGGAGATGTTCGACCCGGACCAGTGGGCCCAGACCTTCAAGCGTTCCGGCGCCAAATATGTTGTCCTGACCAGCAAGCACCACGACGGGTACTGCCTTTGGCCGAGCGAACATAGCTGGAACTGGAACAGCGTGGATCTGAATCCGCACCGCGACCTGGCCGGCGACCTGACAAAAGCGGTCAAGAAAACAGGCATTAAAATGGGATTCTACTATTCGCTGTACGAGTGGTTCAATCCGCTTTACCAGTCGGATGTGGACCGCTATGTCGATGAGCACATGATCCCGCAGTTCAAGGACCTGGTGGTGCGTTACGAGCCGGATATTATTTTCAGTGACGGCGAGTGGGATCATCACAGCAAGGTCTGGCGAAGCGAAGAGATCCTGGCCTGGCTGTTCAATGAGACCGAGGTGAAAGACCATGTCGTGGTCAATGACCGCTGGGGCAAAGAGACCCGCGGCGTGCACGGTGACTATTTCACTACCGAATACGAAATGGCCGGCGGCAAGAAGATCGAGATCTACGACAAGTGCTTCGAGGAGTGCCGCGGCATCGGTCATTCGTTCGGCTATAACCGCAATGAAAGACTGGATCATTACCAGAGCAGCGAGGCGCTAGTGCATATGCTGATCCGTCTCGTTGCCAAAGGCGCGAACCT
>CAZNET010000459.1:0-2817 GCA_964571885.1 uncultured Pirellulales bacterium | reverse complement strand
TATTACGAATGTGTCTACAAAAACGGCGTCACAATGACAGTGGCCAGCACACGGGGCAGACAAGGGAAAAGAAAAATGCGAGGCGGCGTGAAATTCATCGGCACCGAGGGATGGGTCTGGGTGACACGAGGGGATATCGAGGCAGAGCCGGCGTCGCTGTTAAGGTCGCAGATCGGAAAAGACGAAATCCATCTCATTAAAAGCAACAATCATGTTCAGAATTTTATCGACTGTGTGATTTCCCGGGAAGAGACAATCGCTCCGGTGGAGGTCGGCCATCGTTCGATCTCGATCGGTCATCTCGGCAGCATTGCGATCCGGCTCGGCAGAGATCTCAAATGGGATCCGGACAAAGAAGTATTTGTCAACGATCCTGAAGCCGACAAAATGCTGTCACGGCCCATGCGGGCGCCGTGGCATATTTAAAACGGCCCGGGAGCCTGCGGGTAATCGTTGGTATGATAGTATTTGGTTCGGTATTCTTTTGGTGATATACCCATTGTTTTAGTAAAGCGCTTAGTAAAATAGCTGTGGTCATAAAAGCCGCAATTCAAAGCGACATTGGTGATGTTTTCATCGGTGCGGACCAGCATTTGACAAGCGGCATTGATCCGTACCTTGTTGACATACTGCAGCGGCGATATATGAAATAACTTCTTGAATTTCCTGTCAAACTGGCTGATAGACAGATGCGCCATATGGGCCAATTTTTCAACATCTATTTTTTCGTGGTAATGCTTTGTTATATACTGAACGACATCGGCTATTTCCGTGTAGGGTTTTAAAACCGATCCGGCACTTTGATAATCGATCAAAATACCGGCAATGCCCATCACTTCGCCCGCCTTTGAATACAAAGGAACTTTCGTGCAAAGATACCAGGCGAGAGTCCCTTCGCTGTCGGGGACAAGCCAGATTCTGTTCTCGAAAGGCTTATCCTGTGACATCACCATTCGATCTTCTTCGATGTATTTGTCCGCGACATCCCTGACAAAAAAGTCTCGGTCTGTCTTGCCGAGAATATCTTTGAAGCTTTTGACGCCAAGCATTTTTAACAAATTATTATTGGCCAGCGTGAATTGACTTTTGGTATTCTTGACAAAAAGATAAACACCCGGGATATAGTCAAACAGTCTGCAGAGATTCTGCGGGCCGGAAAGCTGATCAATAAAATCCTTTTGAAATTGTGTTAAATCAAACATTTATCACAAATAGCCAAAACCAAATAATACAAAACAACGGCATTAATATATGAAATATTAACTCGTTAATCCAGTTATTTTCACATAACCTCTTTTAACATGCGCATATATTACCAGAATTCGCTAATTTTTTCATAGGAAATGCATCACAATAGAACTATATTTTAGCTATCTGTTATTATTGAGGTGGTTATTATGCAGGCAAACAACACCGAACAACTTTACAATCAGCGGCTGAAGCGCTACGTAACTGCGATGAAAAATGGTAAACCGGACAGAGTTCCGATTCGACCGTTTATGGCCGAATTCACCGCCAAGTACGCGGGCTTTACCAACCATGAAGTGACGATTGATCTGGAAAAGGCGTTTGAGGCGGCTCGAAAGTGTGCGACCGATTTTGAGCTGGACGCGGCGGTGCCGAATATGGTGCATATGTGGGGCGGCTCGACCGCGGCGACAAATTTGAATTACTATTCCACCCCCGGTCTGGATATACCCGAAACCAGTTGTTTTCAATACAAAGAACCGCCCGAAGATAATGCCTATATGAAGGCGGATGAATACGATGCTTTAATCGAGGATCCGACAGGATTTTTATTTAATGTGTGGTTCCCGAGAGCATCGGATGATGTTGTCGCTTTGGGCGAGCCTTCAACCTATCGTAACAATCTGGCATTTCTTAAAGGCGGCATGTCTTTTATGCAGCACCTTGGCGCATTAGGAACTGCCGGCAAGCGGTTTCGTGAAGAATGCGGGACGGTTCCCGCCATTTCGGGACTCTTGAAAGCGCCGCTTGATATTATTACCGATAAGCTGCGCGGCTATGTGGGTATGTGTTACGATCTAATGGAACAGCCGGACAAGGTATTAAAAGCCTGCGAAGCCATGGCGCCGCATTTGACGCATACTGCCCTGGCCGGTGCGGACCCGGAAGGTAATGTCCCTATTTCGATATGGATGCACCGTGGAGCCGTACCGTTTGTCACCATGGAACATTTCAAAAACATCTATTGGGCAACATTGAAACCAATCATCGAAGAAATCTGGTCGAACGGTCATCAGGTGCTGTTTTACGGCGAGGGTAAGTGGTATCCTCATCTGGAATCGTTTCTTGAACTTCCCGAGGGAAGTATTGTTTATCACTGCGATAAAGACGACGTCTTCGAGGTTCATAAAAAGATTGGTCACAAATTCTGTATTTCAGGCGGCGTGCCGAATGTGCTGATGAGCTTTGGTACCGAACAGGAGGTCCGGGATTTTTGCAAGCGCGTGATCGACGAAGTCGCTATAGACGGCGGATACATTATGGATGCCGAGGCAATTATGCAGGACGATGTGAAGACCGAAAATTTACGCGCAATGGTTGAATTCACGCGTGAATATGGTGTATATTAGGAGTTAGTAAAATGGAAACTGCAAAGAAGATCGAAAAGAAACCCGGCGTTTGCATCCCATGGGAAGAAAGGGCCAAAGAATTTAAGAATCTCTCCGGCGATGTCGAACTAAGCAGACGGGTATGGGAGCAGATCGACGAACTGGGCTATCTTTTCATATGGTTTTATTTGACATGGTAACGAGGTAACACGTTATGAATCAACAGTTAACACGCCGGGAT
>CAZNET010000458.1:0-2819 GCA_964571885.1 uncultured Pirellulales bacterium | reverse complement strand
CCCTGGGAATAGACTGGAAGGCCCTGATCGCTCAGCTGGTAAATTTTGGCATCTTGGTTGTGGTGCTGTATTTTTTTGCTTATAAACCAATGTTGAAAATGCTACGGAAGCGGTCTGATAAAATTGCCACTAGCTTAAAGCACGCAGAAGAGATAGAGCAGAAGTTAAAGCAAACCGATAAAGACTATAATCAAAAATTAGCCCAAGCCCAGAAAAAAGCCGATGATATCCACCTCACACAGGCTGTTTAAGAATGAAAAACTCCCTTAAAAGCACCTGAAAGTTGTAGTTTTAAACTGTTTTTGACGATATTAAAAAGATACTGAAAACTGTATACTGAAGCGTGGTGGTCTTTTGAAAAAATATTCATTATCACGAGACGAAAGGCTCATTAGAAACAGTGAATTTAGAACGGTATTGGCAGAAAAAAACCGATTTAGTGATGAACTGCTTATTCTCTATATCGCGAAAAATGATTATGCATATTCAAGATTGGGGGTATCGATAGGAAAATCATACGGCTCGGCCTTTATGCGAAACAGAATAAAACGCCTTGTTAAGGAAGCCTTTAGACTGAATAAGCCAAAAATTCCTGCAGGTTTTGATTATCTTGTGATGGTTTCTAAAATGGTGTTAAATTCTGATAAATCAAAGGATTGTCTTAAAAAACTTGATTTAGAACAAGTGGAAAAATCTTTTATGGGACTCATAAATCACGCTAAGAAAAAGCTCAGTCAGTAAAAGTGAAATGAACTAATTTGGAAATTGAGATTGGCGAAACGGGACAAATTAAATTCTATTGGAAATGCGGCAAAAAAAGCTGGTATTTCCCGGCAATCTTTGCAATATTACCTGATGGTCGGCCTGCTGAAGCCGACAAAAGTGACTGAAACCGGCAGACGATTGTTCGATGAAAAGGCCATTCAGCGAATTAAGCTGATAAAAAAGCTCAATGAGAGCGGTTATCCCTTACGGGCAATCAGAGATTTGTTTCTTGAAGGCCGAGTTGATATGAAAGGAATCGAACAGTGAGTGATTTTGAAAAAACTCAAAGAAGAAATAATTTGATTGTTGGCTCGTTCGTGGTTCTGGCATTGGCATCCTTGCTCTGGCTGATTTTCAAGTTTCGTGATTTTCCGGTCTTTGTCAGTAAATGGAAATCCTATTCCGTCCATGTTAAATTTCCAGTCGCTGCCGGGGTTCAGCAGGATACACCCGTTCGTTTCTGTGGCTTTCAGATCGGCCGGGTCGCCAATGTCAAGCCGCCCCGCTTATTGGAATACAAAGACACAGGAAATGAATTTCATCAAACCGAAGTGGTACTTCATATCGATAAGAAATACAATAATATTCCCGCGAATGTCGATGTCAAAGTGATGAGCCGGGGATTGGGAAGCAGCTATATCGAGTTCAAGGCACCTGAACCCGATTCGAATGAAATTGCCGGTGTCCTGACAGACGGTATTTTGCTTCAGGGATCGAAGGGAATGACCAGTGAGTTTTTCCCGGAGGAAAGTCAGAAGAAACTCGATGAGATAGCAGACAGTGTCGCTGAGCTTTTGCGAAATGCCAATGATGTGATCGGTGACATTGAGAACAAGGAAAATCTGAAAAAGTCGCTGGCGAATTTAAGCAAAGCGACCGAGCAGGCAACCTTGATGATGGGGGAGTTTAAGGAGCTGGCCCAGGCCGGTAAGGAAACGATGCGTCATGCCGATTCAAAAATAGATCAGGTGGTTGATTCAGTCGTAACAACCAGTGAAGAATTCGGTAAAACGACGGCTCAATTGCGGTTGATGCTGGAAAAAATCAATTCAGGCAAAGGAACCGCTTCGAAGATGCTTAATGACGGCAGACTTTATGAAAGTCTGATTGAAAATTCCGAACAGCTTGAGCTGCTGCTCCGGGAACTGAAGGAATTTATTGCGACTTCAAAAGATAAGGGACTGCCGCTGAAATTAAAATAATATGTTTACTATTATTTTTCTCGCAAGCCGGTAAATTTATATTTAAGGAGGCAGGTCAATTAAATTTCAGGCGATTATTTTCGATTTAGACGGAACGCTGCTCGACACACTGGTCGATCTGGCAAACTCCATGAACGAAGCGCTCAAGCAGATGGGGTTTCCCATTCATCCTGTGGATGCATACCGATATTTTGTCGGCAACAGCATGAGAACGGAAACCATCCGTGCGCTGCCCGCCGATCAGCGCGACGAGGAAGAGACGATTGAAAAAACCCTTGCCCTGGCAAAGGAGTATTACTACCAGATGTTTTCGCTTGAATCCAAACCGTATCCCGGTGTTGAGCAGATGCTTCGGGAGGTGGAAAAGATGGATTTGCCCATGGCGGTTTTTTCCAATAAGCCCCAGGTTTTTGCGGAATTAACCATCGAAAAACTGCTGCCCGGTTATAAATTTGAAATTGTCCAGGGCGTTGGTCCGGAAGTTCCTAAGAAACCTGACCCGGCCGGGGCTTTCAAAATTGCCGGAGAAATGGGTGTTAAACCCGCTGATATTTTATTTCTCGGCGATAGTGATACGGATATGGGCACCGCCACGGAAGCCGGCATGTATCCTGTCGGCGCACTGTGGGGATTTCGAACCGCGGAAGAGCTCAAAGCCACCGGCGCAAAAAAACTGATCGGCTCGCCCCTTCAATTGCTCGACATCCTAAATAGCACGCCGAGCTGAAAAAGTCGATCTCGACCATCTGATTCCCTTTTCTCTTGCTCTATGTTCTAATACTGACATGGTCTTTTTGCTTTATGCTAATACGCCCGGGAGGACTCGAACCTCCGACCTTCGGTTTAGGAAAC
>CAZNET010000457.1:0-2831 GCA_964571885.1 uncultured Pirellulales bacterium | reverse complement strand
GTCTTGCGGGTTCCGGGAGCTGAGACCCGACGAAGTCGATGCCCTTTCCCCGTCAAATTTTGCGTATTATATCCCCCTTTTGGGTCTGTTTTTAGTCTTTTTTTGAAATAAAAACAATTTATATTGCAAATTCACTAAAATTTTATATATTAGTCGGTTTGTGAGTTAATCAATAAGCCAATTGTCATTATTTGGAAAAGGTTAAGAAATGGCTCGCAGACGAGGACAAAAGGCTTTATACGAGGTTATAGGCAAGGCTAAATTACAACCGGGTTCTACCAAAACTGAAACTCTGCACCCGGATAAACCTGTTAAGCCTGAACCTTTAAAACAAAAAATAAACACGGTTTTACCCAAGAAGAAGAAAAAATGGCCGGTGAAACCGAAAATGTTTCAGATCCTGAATGGAAGGATTGAGTTATCGATTCCATATCAGGTTTTCATAGCTTTAGGGCTGGTTATGATTTTGTTGTTTGTGCTGGTTTACAGATTGGGTGAGAATGCGGCCTTAAAGAACAGTAAAAACAGTTCAATGAAGGCTTCAGTTGGAACAGGACCTGTTTCAACCACCGATTTTACAGAGGTAACACAGCCCGAAAAAGTTGAAAAAACACAAAGCAGTGCTTCAAAAAGTACTGTAGAAGATGAAAATGAAAGTAAAGGAAATAATAGAATTGTTATACAAACGTTTGAGCTGAAATCTCAGCTTGAACCTGTAAAAGATTATTTTGCCGAACATGGAATCGATACAGAAATCAAGCAGATAGGAAATTGGTATTATTTGATTACAACTGATCGATTTGAAAGTGTACGGCCGGGAACAGAAGGTTATACGATGCGGCAAAAAATAAGAAATTTAGGTTCGCAATACAAGGCACCTACAGGTTATGAAAGTTTTGGAGTTAAGCCATTTGATGATGCATTTGGTATGAAATTTGAAGATTAATTAACAGGAGCAGATAAATGTCAGTAGATCCATCATTAAAAATCAAAGGAGCACTGGAAAGACACCGCAATGTCCTTACCCGAGCGGAACGCATAGAAATCCTGAAAGAAGAGGAACGCTGGTCGGAAGAAGCCTCTTTATTTGGTTTGCCTAAAGTCGCCCACCGAAAGAGCCATGCCGGCAAAAAGTCGGCCGTTGACGCTAAGCAGGAAGAAGAAGAAGCTGCAACAGCAGAAATGGAACAGGAAGCACAAGAATAAATTTTCCTTTAAGAAATGCTCAAAACGACTGTTTTACCGAAATGTAAAACGGTCGTTTTTTTTGGCTCATTAAAGCAAATTATTTTTATACCAGTGAATGGATTGCTCGAGACCATCTTTGAAATTAACAACCGGTTCGTAATTTATAATTTCTTTTGCTCTTTTTATATCCGCTAAAGAGTGTTTTACATCTCCTGGACGAGGATCGGTATAGTCGGGCTTAATGTTTTTTCATTAATCATATCTATAATCTCATTTACGGTTGTCGCCGTTCCACACGCAATATTAACGACCTGTCCTTTTATTTCAGGGGCTTCGGCAGCCATGAGATTGGCATGTACCACATTATCGATATACGTGAAATCTCTGCTTTGCTCACCGTCCCCATAAATTGTCGGGGGTTTATCTTTCAGAATCGAAGTCACAAAAGCCGGAATAGCTGCGGCATATTGACTGGTTGGATCCTGATACGGACCAAAAACATTAAAATAACGCAGTGATATGGTCTGAAGGCCAAAAACATTATAGAAAACCGAACCGTAGTGCTCCCCCACCAGTTTTGCTGCTGCATAAGGCGACAACGGCACCGGTGTTGTTTCTTCAGTTTTCGGCAGTGTCGGCGTGTTTCCATAAGCGGAAGAACTGGCTGCATACACGAACCGTTTAACACCGGCGTCACGTGCGGCCACCAGGATATTGAATGTCGCATCAACGCAGTGTTTGTGTGTCGCAACAGGGTCATCAATACTTTTCGGCACCGAAGGCAGCGCCCCCTGATGAAGGACTGCCTCGATTCCTTGTGCGGCCGTTTTCGCCGCTTCAAGATCCGTCAGATCGTCCTCAATAAAATCGATTTTATCGATAATATCTTCGAGATTTGATTTCTTTCCGGTGAGCAGATTATCTATCACCCGAACGTATTTTCCCTGAGATACAAGTTTACGGCAAATGTTCGAGCCGATAAATCCTGCTCCACCGGTGACCAAAAATTTTTCCATCAAAAGGTCTCCCTAAAGACTAAGTTACACTAAACAAAAAAGCATTATAACAATCTTCTCAGGAAGCAGCAAGTTGATATTTGTGATATTGTTCGTATGTTTTGAATTGTTCGCTGAAATAACCGCCCACCAGAGATTGCACGGCAAATAAGGCGCAACCGGTAATTGGAGCACCAACGCCTCTTAATTCCCTTATCGCTCTTTGAGCAACACCTCTTTTTGTCGCATTCGCGTTGAATACAAACAAGGTATCGTCTACCCATTTTGATAATAATTTGGAATCATTTACAATCAGGGTAGGAGGACCGTCAATCAAAATATAATCATAATTTTTGCGTAACTGTTCCAGTAATTGATACATGCTTTCGCTTCCCAGCAATTCCGCCGGATTAGAAGGCATGCCCCCCGCCTCAATAAAATCGATCGATGTTGTGCTATTGACTTTTATTACATCCTGAAACTCGCATTTTTTCAACAACACATCGCTCAGTCCTTTATCGACAGGTTTTACGAAGTCTGCTTTCTTTTTCTTTGAATTCTGCGGTTTTTGACCTCCCAGTTCCATGTGTAAGCCGGGCTTCCTGAAATTGGCATCTATAAGCAGAACTTTTTTGGTGTCGACGATCA
>CAZNET010000456.1:0-2839 GCA_964571885.1 uncultured Pirellulales bacterium | reverse complement strand
TCCGCGGCAAGACCTTTACGTTTTAAATCCTCAACAACATCACCGAGCATGTCCTTGTAAAAACTCTCTCCGCGTTCATGAACAGCCCCCAAACTCCCATGAATTAAATCATTGTAAATTGGTTGATAATGCCTTCTTGATTCACTAACTATCTGTCTCCAATAATCAAGATACACTTGGTCTCCAGCATGTAATGCTGATACAATTTCTCTTGCTTCCTTAGCAAACTTTTCATCATTATCGAAACATTGTTTTGCTTCCCTATAGAAAGATTCTAAATCTTCGATTTCTAATGGAGCTTCGGTTCGTTCTTGATTTCTTTTTAAAAGAGCGATCAGCATGCCGAACTGTGTGCCCCAGTCACCGACGTGGTTCTGGCGGATGACATCGTGGCCGAGGAATTCAAGCATCCGGCAGATACAGTCGCCGATGATGGTGCTTCGCAGGTGGCCGACGTGCATCTGTTTGGCGATATTGGGCCCGGAGAAATCGACGACAATCCTTTGCAGCCTGTCCGCTTTACTGACCGCCAGCCTTTGCTTGTCCTTATTAATCAGTAATAATCTCTCCGCTATGAATTCCGGCTTGACCCGAAGATTGATAAAACCGGGCCCGGCGATCTCGGGTTCTTCGCAGATATCCGACAGATCGAGCTTATCGACGATCTGCTCAGCCAGTTTCCGCGGGTTGGTCTTGAGTCTCTTGGCCAGCGCCATCACGGCGTTCGCCTGGTAATCGCCGAATTTCGCATCCGCCGCGGGTTTGACCAAGGCGGCACAACTCTGCTGTCCAACCGTAACCGCCATCGCTTCACTGATTCGTTTGTCCAGTATATCAACTATCGTATTCATATATACACATCAATTGTCATTCCTGACTTGATCAGGAATCCAGGATTTCAAGATAATTAAGTCATCAATATAGGGTATAAATCTTCCCACTTGGGATTATCCTTTTCAATCAATTCCAATTTCCATTTTCTTTTCCATTTTTTCAGTTGCTTTTCTCTTTTTATTGCGTCGGTTATACGGCTAAATCCTTCGTAATAAACGAGAATATGTACGTTATACTTTGAAGTAAAGCCTTCTACAAGGTTATTTTTGTGTTGACTTACTCTTTAGAGTAAGTCATTCGTCACACCGATGTATATAGTCCCGTTCTTGCGGCGGGCAAGAATATACACAAAATACTGTTTATCATTTACCATCAAAAAAAATCTCTCTTTTCGTCCCGGATCCCCCCTTTCGCGAGGATGACAAACCAGACACTGAACCTATAAAAGGTGATTTCTTCCGAATCGATATTATCAAATTTACCCTGCCGGTTAAACTATTGATTCAGTTGTTTCTTGGATCGCAGGATATGGTGATAGTGCTGGGCGAAGCGGTGGGATTCATCTCGGACGTATTGCAGTAATTTCAGGGCCGGATTGTTTCTCGCCAGCCTGAGCGGTGTGTCATTTCCTTCAAGGAAAAGCTCTTCTTCTTTTTTTGCCAGTGAGGCGATATTGATATCCGGTGCTTGCATCTCTTTCAGTGCCTGCTGGGCAGCGTGCAGTTGGCCGATGCCTCCGTCGATCAGGATCAGATCAGGCCATAGCTCCTCGCCGGCCATCGCGTATTTATACCGGCGTCTGACCACCTCGGCGATCATGGCATAGTCGTCGATACCTTTGACGGTTTTGATCTTGAACCGTCGATAGCCTGACTTGAAAGGTCTGCCGTCGATGAACTTGACCAGTGAACCGACCGACTCGGATCCGCCGATATGCGCGATGTCAATTCCCTCAATGATCCGTATCGGCTCAGCGGCTCCGACTATCTTCTGCAATTTCAGCAAGGCCTGAGTCGGATCGGCGGCAAAAACCTCCGGCTGGACATTCTCTTCGGGTGTACCGCGTTTGTCAAGATTCTCGATCAGCCTGATGCGGTCGCGGTAAACCGCGGCCTGTTCGTACTGCCTTTTCACCGACGCCTCGGCCATCTGTTTTTTCAAATCGCGTATGATCACCGATCGCTTGGATTTCAAAAACTTGATAAAATCCTTGATGATTTTTCGGTACTCGTCTTTTTCAATCTTCGCGCCGCAGGGGCCGGTGCATTTTTTGATACTGTATAAAAGACACGGCCTGAAGAACCGCCGGCTTGGATCGTCGGCCTTGATATCCAGTTTACAGGTCCTGAACCTGAATATCCTCTGTAATAAGGGAAATGCATCCCGCAGGTCCTTGGCATTGGTAAACGGTCCGAAAAGACGGGTCCCTTTTTCGCGTGGTTTTCGGGTGATATAAACACCCGGAAAATCCTCGCGGATCGTAATTTCCAGATACGGAAAGCTTTTATCATCGACCAGATCGGTATTGTAAGAAGGGTGAATATCCTTGATCAGCCGGGCTTCCTGCAGCATCGCGTCGATCTCTGTGCCGGTTTCGAGGTAATCGACGGTTTTGGTCTTGTTGATCATTTCCACAATCTTCGGCCCGCGTGAACCCAGCAGATCCGCCCCAGGCTGAAAATAGCTGGCGACCCGGCTGCGAAGATTCTTGGCCTTTCCTATATAAAGGACCAGATCATCCTGATCCTTCATGAAATACAAACCCGGACCGGCGGGAAACTGTTTTATTTTCTGCTGAATACGTTGCGAATGATCTGTCGTTTCTTTTCGTTTCATAATCGATTGCCTTTATTTTACTAATAATACTGTGATAAATACAAAAAGTTTTGGATTTATTGTTGAAGGATTCGAACCAGCCCATAGAATTTCGGTACGTTCTTGATTTAGAAGGAATTTTATGGAAGGCAAAATCAATTTAAAACCGAACGATACAATCCTTTTCATC
>CAZNET010000455.1:0-2840 GCA_964571885.1 uncultured Pirellulales bacterium | reverse complement strand
TGCTGATTATCGTGGTATGCTTGCTTTTATTGTTTTCAGGCTGCGTCGAAAGGCAGTTAACAATTAATACTCAGCCTCAAGGAGCATTGGTTATCTTAAATGATGAAGAAATAGGCATTTCCCCAATTAACATTAATTTTAACTGGTACGGTGATTACAATGTTCAGCTCGAAAAGGAGGGGTTTGAAACCGTCAAAACCCATAGAAAATTAGAGGCCCCTTGGTATGACAGGTTTCCTTTTGATTTTTTCATGCAATTTCTCAATTCCGAACAAATAAAAGATTCTTATGAATGGACTTTCGAACTTACGAAAAAAAAAGAAATTCGACAGGAAGAGCTTCTTGAAAAGGCGAATAAATTAAAAAATAACCTCTAAAAAACAATTTTGAAAAAAATTAAAAATTTTCCATATTTAATTTGCACAAAGGTCGTTTCTTACGTATTTATATCTGACTGACTGGTCAGTCCGGCGTAAAAAATTGATGATTTAGTAAACTATTGTATAGTATAGGTTTATGGCAAATATTTCTCAAAAAGAAAATCGAGAGCACCTTGCTGAAGCAAGAAGCAAAGAAATATTAACGGTATCCAAGAGAATCTTCGCACAACATGGTTACAGGAGAACCACAATCGATCAAATCGCTAATGAACTTAACGTGGGAAAAGGAACCGTTTACAGATATTTCAAAAGCAAAAAAGAGCTGTATCTAAGAACACTTGAAGATAATCTTAGTGCATTTCGCGATATGATGGAAGATACAGTATCCAAGATCGAAAGACCTGAATTAAGATTTAAACAAGCTATACAGACGTTTTGTAACTATTTCGAGAACGACAAGGATCTTGTCGAATTGATGATGCAGGTACGAAGTGAATTCAAAGAAGAGAATAAGGAAATTTTTCTAAGATTATACGGCGGATATATAAAGAACATTCAGGACACGCTGCGTCAGGGCCAGGAAAAAGGAATTTTTCGTAAAATGGACATTCGAAAAACGGCTGAGGTTTACAGTGCACTGATGCACGGTATATTACAAACATTTTATTTGGGAGATTACGGCACACGCGTACATCAGCCTTCGCCCGGTCTGCTTACAAAAAATATCGACGTAATAATCGAATTTGTCTTACACGGAATAATGGAAAAGAAATGATAATCAGCTTAAAAATATCAATAGGTTTAATTATCTGTGTCGCAATAATTTTTATCAGCGGCTGTAATGTCGGCCGGGCATACACAGCGCCTGATACGGTTGCGGATTCAAATAAAAAATTTGCCTATGAGACCAAAGGATATCAAAAGAATATTGAACCAAACGAGCTCGATAAATGGTGGCTGAATTTCTCAGATAAAGTGACCAATAAACTGGTTTTTGAAGCATTAGAAAATAACTACGATTTACAGGCGTCGACGTATCGATTACTGCAAAGCCGGGCACTTTTAACGGAGGCGACAGCGGCGACGATGCCGAGTGTAAATTATCAGTTATCCGGCGAAAGAAGCAAGCGGTCTTTCAATTTTGGCGGAACCGGAAGATTCAGCACGTTAAATACAACATTTACCCATAACCTGTCTGTGACGTATGTTCTGGATATCTTTGGAAAGCTCAGGCACGCGAAAAGAGCGGCCTATGAAGAATTCATATCCTCACAATACAATCGCAGTGCATTGATCAATTCTCTGATAGCGTCGGTGATAACGACAAGAGTAAATATTTCAACGTTGCAAAAACGCCTGGATATAGCGAAAGCCAATACGCAAAGCCGACAACAAACTCTTGAGATCGTTGAAAGAAGATACGAAAAAGGACTTGTCAGCCCCGTTGATCTGAGGCTGGCGCGTGAAAACTATGCCGCTTCGAAATCCCTCGAACCTCCTCTCGAGCTTTCATACAAAAAAGCTTTGTTAGGCCTCGATACTTTGCTTGCCAGAGTGCCCGGCGAGACCAAAACCATGGTTCGAACTTTGCCCGAACTGCCTGATTTAAGTCCTGTTCCGGTTGGAATGCCCGTTTCACTGCTGGACAGACGGCCGGATTTAAAAGCGGCAGAGCACGCCCTTAAAGCGGCAAATGAAAGAATAGGGGTAAGTATGGCACAATTATACCCCGATCTGACATTCACGGGCTTATACGGCTTCACGGACGATTCCATCGAGAATATCTATCAGCAGGACGAAACGGAGATCTACTCGGCCATCGGCAGCCTGGCACAGCCCATTTTTAACGCGGGACAACTGCGGGCTCAGGTCGATGCCTCGAAAGCAAGATTTGAAGAATTAGCCTTACAATACGCTAAAACTGTTTCAAACGCTTTATCTGAAGTCGAAGAAGCACTGATCAGTGACAAGTTGTTACAGCAACAGTATGTTTACGCTAAACAGCAATTGGACGAGGCTTTAGCGGCGGAAGATCTTTCCAAGCAACGGTATCAAAGAGGCGTCGAAACCATTTTAACGGTTCTCGAATCTCAGCGTAGAAGAAGAATCGCGGAAGAACAACTGGCAATTCTTAAAAGTCAGCTATGGATAAACCGAGTGAATCTTTTTCTTGCATTAGGCGGGGACTGGATCGGCGAAATTCAAAACGAACAGATCGAGGTGTCATATGACAAGTGATTATACTACATCAAACTCTTCTAAAAAATTCAATTTTAAACGCATATTAATCATTGCTGCCATTATCGGATTATGCGGTCTTATAACGTTCGTCATGATCAAATTTAAGAAACCCCCGAAAAAAGTTGAAAAGAAAACCTTAGCCCCCTTAGTCGATGTCATCGAACTTGAAGCCAATGATATTCAAATGCAGATTAAGGGATTTGGAACGGTACAGCCGAA
>CAZNET010000454.1:0-2845 GCA_964571885.1 uncultured Pirellulales bacterium | reverse complement strand
GTAGGTCGCCTGGTCGCCGTGCGGATGGTAGTTGCCGCTGGTATCACCGACGATCTTGGCACACTTTCGATGTTTGCTTCGCGGGCCGAGGTTCAGATCGTTCATGGCCACCAGTATTCGCCGCTGTGAAGGCTTTAAGCCGTCGCGCACATCCGGCAGCGCACGAGAAACGATCACGCTCATCGAGTAATTCAGATAGGAATTTTTCAATTCGTCGAGAATACGGATATCCTCGAATCTTTCCTTGAAAGTCTCTTGTTTTTTCATTCGTTCCTGCTGTCCTTAGCCTAATTAAATTCACTATTCTAAACCATATAAAATAAAGGCTCTGGAAAGATATGTCAACCATTTTACCGGCGGGATTTTGGGAATTGAGAAGAAAAAAAGGCTGCCCGACCATCGTCAAATGGTTCTCAGCAGCCCGATTTTCAGCGATTTATTTAATAAGGTCTTATTCGTCTCCCTGAACCGGTTCGTTAGGATCGGCCGGTTCTTCCTCACTCAGCGGACACGCGGTTTCATCGCCCGCGACCGGTTCGTTGGGGTCTTCGGGAGCTTCGTCGCTGAGCGGCAAAACGGTTTCGTCGCCCGCGACCGGTTCGTTGGGATCGGCCGGTTCCTCATCGTTTAACAGGATGGGATGGTGACCGGAAAGAGTCGCCATACCTGTTTTGTGCGTAAATCCCAAAACGGTCAATGCCAATACAATCATAAAAATTGTTAAAAATGTTTTATTCATTTGCTTTAATCCTTAACTGCTATTTTCAATTTATTCTCTTTATCTTTCTAAACACGGGTGTTAATTGCATTATCCTTCTGCGTAGCTGCTGAAGACCGGTTTGATCACGATCGGGGTCGTAACTCCGCTCGGCAGCATTTTTTCCTCGTCCGGCGTAATATCGATGACGCCGACATCGCCGAGTTCGACCGTCTCGGAGCCGCCGTCATTAAGTGTCGCCCCGATATTGGTGACATAACCGCTGCTCCATTGCGTGGTATCGCACATCGAAATGATCGTCCCGTAGATCTGGGCGTTGCCGCGGACATCGACGATTCCGCCGACGATCGCACCGGTCAGAATATTGTTGTCATTCTGTTCGGGATTGGTATTACCGAGATTGACGTTGAAGTGCGGCGCCAGAATGGTCGCCTCCTGATAGTCCGACTGATTATTAAAGGTCGCTTCACCGGTGAAATACAGACAGTTGTACTGCCATTTCAATCTGTTCGGTGTATCCGTGACAATGATGCCGTTGAATTCGCAGTCCTCGAAACGGACATTGTTATAATAACTGCTGGTGCTTTTATAGCAATCGATATAGAGAACCCCTTCAAAGGTGCAGTTTTTGAATAAGGCGTTTCTATTGTCCGGCAGGTACGCATCCGAGAATGTCTGGTTTTCATAGACATGACGGGTCAGTTGTCTCGAACTACCGCTGCGCGGCTGGCTGTAGCCGCCTTCGTCCGAAGCCGCATGCGGAAAGTATTCCGTAACCCGGTCACCCCAGGGACAGGAAGGAATTGTGGTCAATCCGCCGCTGTATTTATAATCATCGGTGTCGTAATCGGAGATATCCATACCCGGCATGTCCTGGTACGGCACGCCGTAATTGATATTTTCATGATACCCCTGGATCTCATCCCCATAGCTGTAGTATCGATCGGCGTAGTTGTCACCAAGCGGGTCGCCGTTGACATCCATCGGCAGCCCGTTGGCGTCCACCGTTTCCATCTGATAACCTTCGGCTTCAATGTCAGATCGTTCCAGCACCGTGTTGACTGTCCCCATGATCGCGGTTTCACTGGTCGTATTGAACGGCGAGATTTCCGGCCGGTCCCATGTGCTGAACACGTCGCCGTGGATCGTCGAATCGCCGGTCAGCCACATCCGTCCCCGGCTGGCCACGGCGTATTTCATGACGTCGGCGTTTTTCTGGATCTTTGTATTCAGACTGATCCTTCGGTTGACGCCGTTATCTTCGCCGACCGACTGAACGCGGATGGTCAGGTAATCGACCTCCGGCGTACAGGGATCGTCGTTGTAATAACGATAAAAACGGATCGTTGAGGAATTGCCGGTGCCTTCAAAATTCACACCCGACAAAAAGATCTCGCTGCCGGTCCCCGCCAGGTCGGTGAAATCCCTTGGCCCGACGATCGTCGCGCCGCCGGGCGCGTTGTTCGTGACATGGCTGCAAAAATAATTAGACCAGAAAAGATTGGACTCGGTCTGCGAAACCGTATTATCAGATGTCTGATAGGTTTGCGGAACCGTAGAAATCAGATATTTAGCGACTTCGAGACCCGATTCGGCGTTGGCCAGGGCCTGATTGATTTTGCTGGTGTTCTCCGCGACCTGAACGCCGCCGTCGGTCGAGGAAATAATCGAAACCGACAACGCACTGAAAACCGCCAGAAAGATCATGCAGATTAATAAGGCCATTCCTTTTTGTTTGCAATACATTTTTCTCACCCCAAATGGTGCCACAGTAATCCATTCAATTCACTTCTGAGCATCCACTTAAAATATAAAAAATAAACCGCCGAAAACCCAATCGTTAGGCCAATAAAAATAATAAAAAATGTCGAGTCCGATAAGATGCCCGACAAACAGTGTAAAGAGAACGGGATTTCAACGTAGCCGCTTCATAACAATTCCAATGAACGCAGAAAAACAGATAAAACCAGGAATATAGAAAGAGCACGAAGAGATTTTGATTTTCAAAAAAGGAAAAAGGCCGGGGGTCAAGACCGGCCTTTTGGGTGTCGATGTCCTATGTGTTTAATAGACTGCGTCTTCGATAGATTTTATAAATTCAAGATATTCGTCTTCGGTCATGATGTC
>CAZNET010000453.1:0-2849 GCA_964571885.1 uncultured Pirellulales bacterium | reverse complement strand
ATCTGTGCGGGGGGCTGTGAGTAATCGCAGTCCCTACCGCGACCACAAAGTTATTGGACGTATAAAAAAGTCCTCCATCTGGTCGATAAAAGAGTTTTTAGAGCCAAACAATTATTAACCAGATTAGAGGACAGACAAATGTTAAAAGAAAAATCGACAAACGAAGGAAAATCCTTGAGCAAAGTTATCAAATTCGATGAGGCAAAGATCAAATCGCACCTGGATACGGTGGTCCGCGACAGTGTTCAGCAGACCCTCAACGACCTGCTGGACAAAGAGGCCGATCAGCTCTGCAACGCCCATCGCTACGAACGCACCGAGGCCCGGACCGATCAGCGGGCCGGCCACTATAAGCGCAAGCTGCACACCAGGGCCGGCGAGGTGGAACTGAAAATACCCAAGTTACGCAAGGCGACCTTCGAGACGGCCATTATCGAGCGCTACCGACGCAGAGAATCCTCCGTCGAAGAAGCATTAATTGAGATGTACCTGGCCGGTGTCTCGGTTCGCAGAGTCGAAGATATCACCCAGGCCTTATGGGGCACCCGCGTCAGTGCCGGCACGGTCAGTGAGCTTAACAAAAAGGTCTATTCGCGGATCGAACAATGGCGCAACCGAAAGATTGAAGGTGAATATCCCTATATCTATCTCGATGGCATATGCCTTAAACGCAGTTGGGGCGGCGAGGTCCGTAATGTCTCGGTGTTAGTGGCCATTGGCGTAGCACAGGATGGTTTTCGTGAGGTTCTGGGCATCTGCGAAGGCGGCAAGGAGGATACCGAAAGCTGGAATAATTTTCTGCGTCACTTGAAAAAACGCGGTCTTAAAGGCGTTCAGCTTGCCGTCAGTGACAAATGTCTCGGATTGGTAGAAGCGATAGGAACATGCTTCCCCGAGGCCCGCTGGCAACGATGTGCAGTTCACTTTTATCGCAATGTGTTCTCGGTTGTTCCCAAAGGCAAAGTCAAAGAGGTCGCGGCCATGCTCAAGGCGATCCATGCCCAGGAAGACAGGCAGGAAGCTCAGAAAAAAGCCGAGGCGGTGGCCATCAAGCTTCAGGATATGAAACTGAAGAAGGCTGCCGAACTGGTTCGTCAAGGTGCTGAAGAGACATTGAGTTACTACTCTTTTCCACGTGAGCACTGGCGGTCATTGAGGACGAATAATCCACTGGAGCGGATCATGCGTGAGATCCGAAGACGCAGCCGGGTGGTGGGCTGTTTCCCGGATGGCAACTCGGCATTGATGCTGGCGGCGGCCAGGCTCAGGCATATCGCCGGGACGCGCTGGGGCACGAGAAAGTATATGAATATGGATCGGCTGCAGGAGCAGAAAGCAGAGTTGATGGCTGCCGGGTAAGACCGATAATTTTCGCCAGCCCCATGGGGCTGGGAGCAAGGAAGTATGACCAGATGAAGAACCTATTAATAAATGTGCGAAAGATTCTTGACACTACCTCAAAAAGAGGAACTTCGATTGAATCTGTTTCAACTAGCTCTATATCAGCATCCGAGTTACAACGGTTATTCCAAAGGGCAATATAAGGATCTTTTGGGCAATTAGAATAGGCTTGTTTTATCAAATTTACTTGATGTTCGAATTCAATCGTTGCTGGGGAACTGGCATTGATACCTGCGAATCTAAACCGATAATAATTAGCCAGATAGATGTTCCATGCCTGGGCATTATGAGGTTCTTTTTTTAATATATCTTCAATAATATCTCTGCCTTCGTCCACATGCGGAGATTTATTATCTATTGGCTCATAATCAATTTCATTTAGAATACGGACAAGATATTTCCTGTCTTCATTCCATTCGCTGTTTTTTTCTATATACAAATTGTCATCGTTTAATGAATATTTTGATTTAAAGAAGTTACGTTTCTTTTTGCTCTTGATTTTATTCAGGATTGATTGATATTGATTTTTTGTTAGATTATCAGGTGGGTAACAGGAATAGCCTTTATGTGGTCCTAAGGCAAAGAGGTGCTTGGCAAGGACTAAACGTGCTTTTGTGTCTTCTGGATTTTGGATAGACCTTTCTCTGACATCTGAGAGAGTCTTGATTACATCCGGTCGGATATACTGGATACTGATATTATGTTTTTCGTTAGGATCGATATTCTTAAACTGCCATTTAACTATTTTGTTATTAATAACATAGTTTGAAGGGGTAATTTCTGTTATTTGATCTTTTAAAAGTGGATCGGGAAAGATGATATTTACTTCTTCATAACCAATGGGACCTTTCCAGTGACTTCCTGTGTGAATAATGTAATTGAGATTTTCTTGGTATGGCCAAGCTTGTACAATCGATGCGGGTAAATCTACTTTTATTGTTACTTTTGTTCGTCCGGGTTTGAAGATATGATCAAAGTAGTACCAGCAATTAGGTTTCTTCCAGCCGGTAATGTCTGATGAAGTGACCTTTTTAACCATATTGCTTTCGAAAGGAATATCATCGAAGAAAATCTTAAAATCACGATATTCATTTTCAGAAAATGATATGATTATTGGAAAACTGAGTTTTATTTTGATTGGATCTAAGCTTTCGTTATTGAGCAGAAACACGGCGGTCATTTGACACGGCGTACCCCAGACGATATCAACTTTTGCGTTTTCCATTCGTATATCAGATATGTCAATTGGTACGATATTAAAACCGACAAATTGTGTTGGGGCGATATCTGCTATTGTTGACGCAGAAATAAGAATAATAATTGCACACGTAATGAATGGATTTCGCATTTTTATTACTCTTGTCATTATCAAATAAAATGGATCAATTCCGACAGTGCTATATTATACGGTATTTACCGTTGATTGAAATAGAAAGATTTATTTGCGT
>CAZNET010000452.1:302-2864 GCA_964571885.1 uncultured Pirellulales bacterium | reverse complement strand
ATCGATGCCCATCAAGGCTGGCGGCGGTCCGGGTGTTGTTGCATATAACTCAAAGATATATGTTTTCGGCGGCACTTCTGTAAGCGGCCAATGGTGGCCCTCGAGCAACAATGACGATGTGCAGGTCTATGATCCTTCGACAAATAGCTGGCAGGTTCTGGCGGAAAAAATGCTTTATCCGCGTCATCATCTGGGCGCGGGCGTCTGGAACGGAAAGATCTATCTATCCCCGGGCCGTAACAGCAATACGGTTTATGTCTGTACCGAATACGATCCTGTCGCCCATACTTTCAGAGAAATGGCAGCGCCGCCGGGAACGGAAGTGGCGGGGTATGTCAGCAATTTCCCGGTGGTTAACGGGATGTTCTTTCATTTCGGAGGCGAATCCAAAGGCGGAAGCACCTATGCGACCTCCTATATGTTCGAGCCCGAAAAAGGCCCTAACGGGACCTGGACCCAGATCAACAGTCTGCCGGAAGGCCGGCACGGCATCGGTCCGATAGCCAACGGGAATAAGGTTTACATCGCAGGAGGCGGGGCCGCCGGTGGTGTTGTCGCCCCGAGAGATACGGTCTTGATTTTCACGCTTGATATCGGCCCTCAACCACCGGCTCCGGCGACAAATCCGAATCCAGGTATAGGAGCGGATGATGTTAATATTTTTACAGACCTGACCTGGATAGTGGGCGACGGAGCCGATTCGCATGATGTTTACTTCGATACCAACGAAACCGTCGTTACCGCCGCGGATCATAATTCACCCGCTTTTCAGGGCAACCAGACTTTAACGACATTTGATCCGAATGTGCTGGCTTATGATACAACGTACTACTGGCGCATCGATGAGGTCAACAGTGTTGGGACAACAAAAGGTACGGTCTGGAATTTCACCACGATGTACGAGCCCGGCCCTCCGGGTTTTGCGAGCAATCCTTATCCGCAGGACGGTGCTGTTGATGTCAACACTAACGTTATTCTGACCTGGACAGCAGGCGCGAAAACGGAAAGTCACGATATCTATTTCGGAACAACCGATCCGCCAGATTTCGCGGTTAATCAGACTCAGGCAAGTTATAACCCCGGGCTGTTGCAGCCGAGTACAACTTATTACTGGCAGATCGAAGAAATAAATCCTTATGGAAGTGCCCTTGGTGATATCTGGAGTTTCACCACTACGGCCGATGCCAATTACATTGCTTATTTTGAGGATTTCGATGATGGAATCCTCGATGGCTGGAGTACCGACAACGATAATTTCTATACGATAGATATTATCAGCCAGGCGCTGAAATTTGACCGCGAAAGCGGCTCGGGCGAGCCTTATGGAACCGCCACGAAAAGTTTTAATATCATTCCCGGCTCGACTAATGTCAGAATTCAAATGGATATGTACAAGACATATGGTGCCTTCGAAGGCGATGATTACAGCGAGGTGCTTGTCGGCTTCGGTGACAATCCGAGTTTTACCACCGTTCATGTCCATTACGATGATCCGGTTAATGTCGATGTGACCGTCGATGATGTTTTGATCGGTGATGCATCGAAGATGTGGCTGCGAATAGCGTGTCAATCCGATTCCGGCGCTGAGGATATGGCGGTGGATAATATCCTTGTCACCGCCAGAGGGCCGCAATACACCGCCGATTTCGATGATGACGGCGATGTCGATTTTAATGATTACGCCAGATTCGCAGCGGTCTGGCTAACCGAACCCGGCGATCCCCAGTGGAACACTATCTATGATATATCAAATCCTGCTGATAATATTATTGACACGCTGGATTTGAAGGAATTCACTTATCAGTGGCTGATGGGCAAATAGAAATTTGACAAATATAAAAACAACAATATAATTGAAGGAGTGAATCGGCAAAATATAAAATAAAGGATAAAACATGCTGACAGGAAAATCGTTGCGGGTAATCGTTTTTATTGTTGTCTTACATTGCCTTTTTTCCACCCTTTACAGTCAGGATACAGAAAGTATCCAGGCCCGGAGAAACAAAAGAACCGCCTGGTGGCGCGAAGCCCGATTCGGGATGTTCATTCACTGGGGGATTTATGCGATTCCCGCCCGGGGTGAATGGGTCAGGAACAAGGAAAAAATGACTCTCGAAGATTATCAGATATACTTCGACGAATTCAATCCGGTCGAGTATGATCCATCTGAGTGGGCCAAGGCGGCCAAAAACGCCGGAATGAAATACGCTGTCATTACCGCCAAGCATCACGACGGCTTCTGTTTATTTGACAGCGAACTCACCGACTACAAGGCTACAAACACCCCCGCCAAAAGAGACTTGATAAAAGAATTTGTCGAGGCGTTTCGCAATGAAGGGCTGAAGGTGGGTTTTTATTATTCTCTTCTGGATTGGCACCATCCGGATTATCCTGTTTATGACGACCCGATCCACCCGATGCAAGGTAATGAAGCGTTTAAGGATAAAGAGTATAATTTTGAAAACTATGTCGAATATCTGCATGGCCAGGTCAGGGAGTTGTGTACAAATTACGGGAAGATCGATATCATGTGGTTCGATTTTTCCTACGGCGACATGTCCG
>CAZNET010000452.1:0-292 GCA_964571885.1 uncultured Pirellulales bacterium | reverse complement strand
ACTTGTAGAAATGGTCCTTTCTCTGCAGCCGGACGTGATCATAGACAATCGCCTTGGTGGAAATATTGAGTCATTGCATCCTGAAGTTTATGCCGGTGACTTTGAAGGGCCCGAGCAATTCATTCCTACAAAGGGAGTTTTCGATGAAGCGGGAAATCCGATTCCATGGGAAGTATGTATGACCCTGAATAATCACTGGGGGTACAGTGCGACGGATGACAATTATAAAACCCCGAAGGATGTTGTCAGGGCACTGGTGAATTGCGTCAGTAAAGATGGAAACTTGTTATTG
>CAZNET010000451.1:856-2868 GCA_964571885.1 uncultured Pirellulales bacterium | reverse complement strand
GCCAGGTCACCTCAACGCCGTCATACCGTGAAAATAAGGTTTGGTCACCAAGCATACAATCAAGTAAAAGTCTCTGATAAGCCTCTGGCATCGTGACATTAAATACACTTTTATAATTGAAATTCATATTAAGGGTACTCATGCAAATTTTGGATCCCGGGCGTTTGGCCTGAAAGCTCAGATCGATTCCCTCATCAGGCTGAATTTTCAATACCAGTACATTCGGCGCCAAATCCGCAAGCCCGGCTGAAACAAACAGCGAATGTGGGACTTTTTTGAAGGTGATGACGATTTCTGTTTTTTTTGCAGCCAGCCGTTTTCCGGTTCGCAGATAAAACGGAACGCCCTGCCATCGCCAGTTATCAATAAAAAACTTGGCGGCGACAAAAGTCTCAGTAACAGAGTCTTTAGGCACACCTTCTTCCTGAAGATAGGCCGTTATGTTGTTTCCGTTGCTGCCGGCTCCGTATTGTCCCCTTATTACATTGTCCCGGCAGTACGAATCGGTTAAATCACGAACCGAGCGGAGTAACTTAACTTTTTCATCGCGTATATGATCGGCTTCAAATGAAGCGGGCGGTTCCATCGCCACTAACGCAAGCATCTGCAACATATGATTTTGAAACATGTCCCGCAACGCGCCGGCGTTGTCATAATAACTGGCTCTTTTTTCGATGCCCAAGGTTTCGGCTATCGTAAGCTGAATATGATCGACATAATTCCTATTCCACAGCGGCTCAAAAATAGCATTGGCGAAACGAAACATCAGAATGTTTTGGACGGTGTCTTTCCCAAGATAATGGTCAATCCGGAAAATCTGAGATTCGCTAAAGCAATGCTGTATCTGCTGGTTCAACCGGGCGGCTGTCTGAAGGTCACGCCCGAAAGGTTTTTCAATAACAAGCCTCGGCTTCTCAGACATATCCAGAGCACCGCCGCATGCCAATTGTACGGATCCCAAATTTTTCACGATGGGTACATATAGGACAGGAGGAACCGCAAGATAAAATACAACACTATGATTCACGCTATGATATTTATTCAATTCGACCAATCGATTCCTGATTTTTTTATAAAGCGCGATATCGTCATAATCCCCGCTTACATAATACAAGCGGTCAATAAACGGTTTGATCTGATCGACAGACAAATCACCAGCATTATCCGCCACCGCTTTTAAAGCGTATTCTCTGAAGCTTTCGTCAGTAAATTGTTTTCTGCCTGAACCCAATACATAGAAATGTTCGTCGAGCAGGTTGTCCATATATAAACGAGCAAGGCTTATCAGCAGTTTTCGTTTATACAAATCGCCTGACGCACCGAAAACCACAATGCCAACAGGCGGCGCGGGCACTTCGGCACATACGATATCATTCGGTTTTACAGACGGCTCGATTTGCTGCATCTTAAAACCTCAAACATTCTTTTGTATATTTATTCAACAGGCTCAAATTCATCTTTTCCGGCTCCACACTCCGGACAGAGCCAATCATCCGGAATGTCTTCAAAGGCCGTACCCGGCTGTACACCATTATCAGGATCGCCTGTTTGAGGATCATAAATATAACCACATAATATACATTTGTATTTCTTCATCATATACTCCTTAAAAAAATCTAAGTTTGATTAAATTGGTTTCATTTCTTTTCGTTTTGGTTTATTGCTCTGAGAAAATCATTTTTATAATTTTTCCGGGTTCAACACGAAATGTCGAACCTTTACCTTCAAAAAAACCATGTTCTTTTATTAAATGAATATTCAGATCCGACCATTTTATGGCTTCACCTGTTTGGGTATTTTCCAACACGGTTACTCTCTTGGCAAAGCGTCCCGCATGAGGCCAAGGACAGACAAGAATCCCTTTGGCTTCTTCGACCATCGCCCTGTGATATTCGTCGATCGATACCCAGTTACCGAGACCTTTTATCGCTTTGTCAGTAATCTTTTGCATCTTTTGGGCCAGTTGTTCCTTAGTGAGATCCGCTTTAATCAATTCGGCCCGGTCGGCGTCG
>CAZNET010000451.1:0-846 GCA_964571885.1 uncultured Pirellulales bacterium | reverse complement strand
CTCGTTGACGGTACGATTATCATCGCCCATAAATCCCCCGCGTACCAGTTTTGACGACTTCAACAATCTTTCAAGTCTTTCGGTATCAGGTGATTTTTTCATTACGATGATCCTTTCTCAGGCAAATTTATCGTAAAAGATATTTTTCTCGGGCATATCCAGTTTTTTCAATACATCGATCGCGGCGTCGATCATACCCGGGCTGCCGCATAAATAGGCTTCGCAGCTCTCGGCATTACCAAAGTTTTTCTGCACCGCTTCGGTGACCAAACCAATTTCACATTCAAGGGTCTCGCTGTCTTTTGGGACACACACGACCGGAACAAATTTAAAATCATATAATTCTTTTTCGAATTGTCTCATCAAATCCAGCATGAATAATTCTTCGAATTTGTTCGCCCCGAAAAAATAGACAGCTTTTCGTCGGATATTTTCATTTTTCATCTGATGGAGAATACACTTGATAGGCGCCATGCCCGAACCGCCGGCAATGAAAACCATTTCAGCTTCTGTATTTGTGAGGCGAAAATCACCATACGGGCCGTTCATTCTCATTATATCCCCAACGTTCAGGTAGTCGAAGCAATATGTGGTGCAAATTCCTTCGGGAACCAGGCGAATGATAAATTCGAGTATATTTTTTTCAGCCGGATCCGAGGCGATCGAATAGGCACGGTAAACTTCCTCGTCACTTTTTTCATAAACCGGGGT
Source organism: uncultured Pirellulales bacterium (assembly GCA_964571885.1). Lineage (GTDB taxonomy): Bacteria > Planctomycetota > Phycisphaerae > Sedimentisphaerales > Anaerobacaceae > CAZNET01. The sequence goes on along the minus strand of CAZNET010000451.1, from coordinate 135 downwards.
CAGTAACTGCATATACTGCCCCGGCACATAATCAATCGTTTCGGGCTCGGTCAGCTCAAAACGGAACAGCTTGATATCGTGGGTCAGATCGGTTATGTCCACGCATTCTGCGCTATACTCACGGATGGAAAACAG
>CAZNET010000450.1:0-2882 GCA_964571885.1 uncultured Pirellulales bacterium | reverse complement strand
CGGCCACAGGCAATACCCGCGGTGGTGCTTGGCGGTCAGCAAGATCATTTTCATGCCCGCCTCTTTGGCGACCCGCGCCCACTGATCGGCATCGACATCGTTCGGCTCGAAGAAATGAATGAACATATTGTACTCGGTCTTCTGGAACGCAAGCTGCCTGACCGAGGGTGTCACCTTCGCGGCTTTTCCGATCATGCTTTCATCGGCAACACCAGAAACAGTTAGTGACATTAACAGAACGATAATCAAAGAGATTTGTCGGTTTGTCATTTTATAGTCCTTACATTGGAAGACGGTATTTGATTTTCTTTTCAACGTCGTCTTGATCGTTTACGGGGCTTAATCTGAAACGATAGGAATACGGTTCTGGTTTGAGCCGATATTTGGGCAGCGGCCAGGTTCCCCAGCTATGGATGCCGCCGACGCCCATCTGGGCCATGTCGATATTCACCGTGATATCGTCGCTGTATTCAATCTCGTGGATGTGTTTGGCATTTTCAAGTGACTGCTGCGTAAACGGCCAGGCACTGACACTGAGCGGTTCGTTTCCAACCGCGACCAAACCAGATCCATCGTCGTTCAGCATCGCCAGCCAGCGAACATCGGTCCGGTTGCCGGTTTCCTGCGGATTGACGTACAGGTGAATACTGTCGGCGACGGTCGTTTCATATCGACCCATAAAGGCACTGCTGTTTCTGTCGCTGTAGTTCTCGTGCGGTCCGCGGCCGTACCAGAGCATCCTTTCGTACTGACCCGGCATCCGCATCTGCATCCCGACACGGGGAAGATTCGGCAGTATGGCTTCCGGCTCGGGTATCAGACCGTATGACACTACGATATCACCGTTTCCGTAAACCATATAGCCGGTGATCAGTTCGACCTTCTCATCCAAAAGCTTCGACTCGACGGTCACATCGATCCGCGAGTTGTTAATCGTTTCCATATTCAGCCTGACAAGCTTTTGTGTCTCGAACGCATCGCGCCAGATGCTCAACTCCTTTGCGTCCTTCGGATCGTTGTCCACCGGCGCCCGCCAGAAATTCGGCTTCAGCGGCGAGACGATCAATTTGTTACCCTTGTAAGTGTACGAACAGATCAATCCAGTCTTCTTGCAGAAAGAAACCGAGAAATCCTTACCGGTGACATGATACCTCTCGTCAGTCTGCCAGACGTCAAGATCAGGCATTTCATCGATACTTAATTCTCGTACCCGGGTTTTTACCGGAATCGACAACTGCTCATCGGCAACGACATGCCCGGCCTCGGCCCAGGGCTTATCTTCTGAAAGAACAAACGAGACATTCATATAATATTCTTCCATGCCGCCGTTGGATGGATACTCGCGGGGCAATCCTTTGAGTGTGACAACCCTGCTGTCGCCCGGGGCGATATCGAGTCTGCCGATGGTGCCTTTCGCAAATTCCATACCATCGACCAGCATGGTCCAGTGTCCCTCGAATTCGTTAAGGTTGGTGAACTGATATTTATTGGTGACCTTGATCTTACCCTGTTTCAGGCCGTCCACGGCTTCGATGGCGATATTCTGATACATTTTCTTGACTTCGCGTGTTTCCGGCTCAGGTGTCCGGTCGGGCAGGACGATACCGTTACAGAGAAAATTCCTGTCGTTCGGCGTGTCACCGTAGTCGCCGCCGTAGGCCCAGAATTCCTTACCCTCTGGTGACACCTTCCGGAACGCCTGGTCGGCCCAGTCCCAGATGCACCCGCCGATCAGGCCGGGATATTTTTCGAATACATCCCAGTACTCCTTGAAATTGCCGACAGAATTACCCATAGCGTGGGCATACTCGCAGAGCATAAAGGGCTTGCCGGTCTTCTGCAGGGCCTTGCGTTCGAGTTCATACGGCGGCATGTACATCGTGCTGTCGATGTCGGCGTCTTTGTTCTGGAAGCTGTAGTGCAGCGGCCGGGTCGGGTCGAGCCTGCGGACCTCGGCCATCGCGGTCGAGAAGTTGTCACCGGTGCCGGCCTCGTTGCCCATCGACCAGATGATCACGCACGGATGGTTCTTATCCCGCTCGACCATGCTGAGGATGCGGTCGTGATGGGCCTTTTTCCATTCAGGCCGATGCGCCAGCGTATGGGGCGGCCTGAAGGGAATGCCGTGCGATTCGATGTTGCCTTCGTCAATGACGTAGATGCCCCACTCGTCGCAGAGTTTGTACCAGATCGGCTGATTCGGATAATGCGATGTGCGGACCGTATTGATGTTGAGCCGTTTCATCAGTTTGATGTCCTGTACCATCCGCCAGACCGGAAACGCCTGTCCGCGGTCCGGGTCCATCTCATGACGGTTGACGCCCTTGATCTTGACGCTTTGGCCGTTGACATAAAGCTGATCGCCTTTGATTTCGACCTCGCGAAATCCCACCCGGCAGTTCTGGTACTCGGTCACGTCCCCGTTGGCGTTGCTCAACGTCAGAACCGCTGTATATAGATTCGGCTTCTCCGCCGACCACAGCTTCGGCTGAATGACCTTTGCGATGTCGATCAACTCGGCTTGCTGGCCGGCCTTGATATCGTTGATAGTGATTTCGATCGCCGCCTTTTTGGTCAGCGGCCTGTAATCGGCATCGAGCAGTGAAAGCGAAAGCTTCATCGGCCCGCTGCCGGTCTTTCCGTAATTTTTCACCTTCGCCTTGAGCTTGAGCATCGCGTTTTGGTAATTCTCGTCAAGGTCGGTCGTGATGAAATAATCCCGCAGATGCACCATGGGCGTTAAATACAGGTACACATTGCGGTAGATCCCCGACAGCCGCCACATATCCTGGTCCTCGAGATAGCTGCCGTCGCACCAGCGGTACACCTCGACCGCGACGGTGTTTTCCCCTTCGCGGACATAGTCGGTGATATCGAACTCG
>CAZNET010000449.1:0-2892 GCA_964571885.1 uncultured Pirellulales bacterium | reverse complement strand
TCATTCCGCAGGTCGTCGAAGTGATCCGTGAATACAGACCCAAAAGATCCCGGCCATTTGAGCCGCCCAAGAAATGTCCGGTATGCGGTGAGGATGTAAGAAAAGATGAAACAGGTGTTTATGTCCGGTGTGTTAATGCCGGTTGTCCCGCTCAGTTAAAAGAGCGGATAAAATATTTCGCCGGTCGCGGTCAGATGGATATTGAAAACCTCGGCGATTCGCTGATCGAACAGCTCGTCGATAAGGGTCTTGTTAAAAATACAGCCGATCTGTATTCGCTTAAATTTGACCGGCTCGTTGAGCTTGAGCGGATGGGTGACAAAAGTGCATCGAAAGTGCTCGAAGCGATCGAACACAGCAAGACAAGACCTTTATACAGACTCATTGCCGCCCTGGGAATACGAAATATCGGTGTACAGTCCGCCCAGATTCTGACCGAACATTTCGATTCGCTTCATTCACTCATGCAAGCCGATATCGAAACGCTTGAAGCAATTGACCAGATCGGCCCGGTCATGGCGGAGAATATCCGGGAATATTTTAAGGATGGGGAAAATAAAAAAATCATCTCTCAACTTCTTGATTCGGGCATGAATCCCAAGAACTCCCGGGCCGGGTCGAAAGGGTCACTGGCCGGCAAAACGGTCGTTGTCACCGGGACACTGGAAAATTTCACCCGCGAGCAGATCAAGAAAACGCTTCGTCTGGCGGGGGCCAAAGCGGCTTCGTCGGTCAGCAGGAAAACCGATTTTGTGCTGGCCGGTGAAAAGGCGGGTTCGAAACTTGACAAGGCTGAACAACTCGGCATAAAGGTCATCGGCGAGAAAGAGTTTATTAAAATGCTCGGAGAAGAGAAATGAGTTTTAATGATGAAAAATATATGCTTCAGGCCCTGGCACTTGCCCGCAGGGGGATCGGTTCGGTTGAGCCGAATCCAGCGGTAGGGGCGGTTTTGGTTAAAGACGGTGCGGTCGTCGGTAAGGGCTGGCATAAAAAGTTCGGCGGTCCGCACGCCGAGGTCAACGCCCTTGAAGATTGCAGAAAAAACGGTCATGATCCGAACGGAGCATCGATGTATGTCACTTTGGAGCCGTGCTGTCACCATGGAAAAACGAGCCCCTGTACCGAGGCGATCGTCAAAGCGGGCATCGGGAAAGTCTTTGTCGCCGTAGTCGATCCATCCCCTCACGCCGGCGGAAAAGGGATTGAACTGCTCGAACAGGCTGATGTTGAAGTCGATGTCGGCAGTTGCGAACGGCAGGCAAAACTGCTCAACGCGCCGTTCTTCAAATTCGCATCGACCACCCAACCATGGGTCATTGTTAAATGGGCCCAGTCCATCGACGGCAAACTCGCATGGTCACCGGGTTCGGAAAAGCGATGGATCTCCAATGAAAAAAGCAGAAAATCCGCCCATAAACTCCGCAGGCGAACACAGGGGATCCTTGTCGGCATCAACACCGTTTTGGCCGACGATCCGCTTTTGACACCCCGGCCGGCCCGGGGCAAAAAGCCATTGCGTATCGTTCTCGACAACGAATTGAAAATTCCTCTGGATTGTCAGCTTGTCAAAACCGCGAATAAATATCCCTTGGTGATCTATACCGGTGAACGGTCGGTCAAATCGAATCCCGATAAAGTCAAACAACTTGAAAAGCATCAGTGCAAAGTCTGGTTTTATTCTAACGAATGTGAGTCGAATCTGCGGGACCTGATGACACGGCTGGGAGCCGAGGGTATCCAGCAATTATTGGTCGAAGGCGGCCCGAAGGTTATTGCTTCCTTCATAAAAGCGAATCTGACCGATGAATTCAATATCTACATCGCCCCTGTTTTATTAGGTTCAAAAGGCACCGCCGACATCACCGAACCAATGAATCGGTTAAACGAAGACATTGACCTGCACCATGTCGAGATCAAAAAACTCGACGGCGACCTATTTATAAGAGGATTAACAAAAGCAATATGAATTATTTTTTTGTCCAGCTGGAAATGATTAAATAAATAATATTTACACATCCACCCAATGTAATTAACAAACCTATGAGCATAAAAATAAATTGAAATATAGGGAATTTGGGTTCTTTAGGGATAGACAAAAATGCGAAATGAATAATAGATATACCAACTAATATTAACAATAAACTGTTTATATATCTATATTTTTTTCTTCCCATTATTTATTTCTCTGTGACTTCTGCGGCTAAAATTCAACTGAATTATCATCCAGGTCGATCTTTTCAGCATCGCCCCAGAGCAGTTCGAGGTCGTAGTATTCACGGTATTCTGCATCGAAGACGTGGATCACCACATCGACATAATCCATCAGGATCCACTTGGCTTGTTCATAGCCGGCCCTGCCGAACCGGTGAATATCATGCTTTAAAGCATATTCATTGACCTCGTCGCAGACGGTTCGCATCTGCCGGTCGCTGGTACCGGTGGCGATCACGAAAAAATCGGTCGCCGGCGATTTGCCCGTCAGGTCCAGCACCGCAATATCGCTGCAGTGCCTGTCCTTCGCGATTCTGGCCGCCGCAACGGCAAATTCTCTCATTTCGTTATTTTTTTTGCTCAACATTTTTCCTTAATAAAAAACAGAGCGGCCTTTTGTGACCGCTCTGATAGATTAACAAAATTATCCTGAATCGTCAAGGACAGGCATTGGCCTTAGTTCATACCGAGTTTATCAGCGATGATCGGCCCGAATTTCACGATGACCCCTGAGAACACCACGGAAACCATCGTCATCAGCTTGATGAGAATATTCAGGCTCGGACCGGAGGTATCCTTGAACGGATCGCCGACGGTGTCGCCGACGACCGCCGCCTTGTGAGCATCCGATCCTTTTCCGCCGAGGTTGCCTTTTTCGATATATTTCTTGGCGTTATC
>CAZNET010000448.1:0-2895 GCA_964571885.1 uncultured Pirellulales bacterium | reverse complement strand
ACAGTTTTATAAGCTGCTAAAGCTCGTTGCTTAGCATTATTCTTTTTGGAAAGTACAGTTATAGTAGTTAAGTCAATATTTCTTGTATAAGTTCGATAGCTCTGGTAATATATTTGATGTAAAGGTAAATAGCTGAAAATGAATAAATGTAGATGTTTTTTTGGAGGTATAACATGTTTGAGACACTTGATAAATTAATGATGGCAGGGCTCGGGGCCGTTTCCATGACACGAGAACGCGCGGAAAAGATCTTCGACGAATATGTCAGTCGAGGCAAAGCGGAAAAAGAACATCGGACCGGCTTTGTCAAGGAATTGATGGACCGGGCCGACGAGAACAGAAAAACGTTCGAGAAACTCATCGCCGATCAGGTAAAAGAAACAGTCGCGAAACTTGAACTCGCAACGAAAGAAGATGTGGAGCGTATCGAATCGAAGCTCGATCAGCTTCTCAGCAAAGGGTAGGCATTTGTGCTTGGCAGATTAAGAAGCAGATTGAAATTACTGGGAAGATACCGCCATATTGTCGCGGTCCTGACCAAGTATGGTTTTGAAGAAGCCGGTGAGGCCATACGCAGCCGTTTTCCACTGACTCTCAGCAAAAAAAAGTCCTCCGCAAGGGCCCAAAAAAAGCTGCACGCCCACACTCGCGCCGAGCGTGTTCGCCTGGTGCTCGAAGAACTCGGCCCGGCCTTTATAAAGTTTGGACAACTGCTCAGTACGCGTCCTGACTTGGTATCTTCCGATTACATTAATGAGCTTGAACGGCTTCAGGATCAGGTCGCGCCGGAGAAGCCCGAACGAATCAGGATTGAAATTGAGAACCAGCTAAAGGACCGTGTTGAAAATATATTTCAATCCTTTGATGCCGAACCGATCGCTGCCGGAAGCATCGCTCACGTTCATCGTGCCACAGCCAAAGAAGACGGCAAATTGTTGGCGGTGAAAATACGAAGGCCGCAAATCGTCGAGACCGTCCATGCCGAATGTGAAATACTCGAAGACTTGGCGGGCTTATTAAAGGCCTCGCTTTTTAAAGAGGATACCGTCGATCCGAAAAAAATGGTTCGGGAATTGAATGAGGCCATTTCAAAAGAAGTGAGTATGGATAGTGAAAAGCGCAATCAGTTACGTTTTCATCAGAGTTTTGCCGATGATCCGGCCGTCCATGTGCCGAAAGTTTATGAAAAATACTGCACCGATGGCGTGCTCACCATGGAGTACATCGAAGGCATTAAAGCCACCGATAAACAAGCCATTGAAAAAGCACGGTATGATACGAAACTCATCGCCAAACGCGGAGCGAATTTTGTGCTTCGGCAGATTTTTGAGTTCGGATTCTTTCACGCTGATCCACATCCAGGCAATTTCTTTTTATTGCCCGACAATGTCCTGGCGCCGCTTGACTTTGGGCAGGTGGCCTATCTTTCCGTGCAGGACCGAAAGCTGCTCAACGAGGTGGTGCTGGCGATCGTCGATAACGAAGCAGCGGTGATGATCAATGCCTTTGAAAGAGCCGAGATGATCGGCGAACTCACCGATGTCGACCAGCTCGCACGGGATATGGAGCAGCTGCTTTCAACCTATCACAATTTGCCCTTAAAGGAGATTCCCTTTGGTAAGGTAATCAGTCAGGCCTTTGCACTGATACGCAAGCATCATATTAATCCGCCGGCTCAATTTACACTGATGCTGAAGAGCCTGGCGACTATTGAATCCTTCGCCTTGTCGCTGGATCCGGACTTTCAGATTATCGAACAGCTTAAGCCCTACGCCCGGCAGTTCAGTCTGCGTGACATCGATCCCAAACAGATTCTGAAGAACGCGAGAAAGACACTGCATGGAGCCGGGAACCTGGCGTTGCGACTGCCCGAAGATGTTAACGCGATCCTGACTAAATTTCGCCAGGGAAAATTTCTTCTCAGGGTCAACCATGAACACCTTGAAGGGCTGATTGAGACATTGGATAAAAGTTCTAACCGCATCAGCTTCGCTTTAATTATTGCGGCCTTATTGATTGGTTCGAGTCTGCTTGTTCCCCAGGAAGGAAAAGTGCTGGGGCTTGTTACGCTACAGACTTTAGGCGTTATCGGCTATGTCTTTGCAGCGGTGATCGGCATCTGGTTGATTATTTCGATCATCCGCAGCAGACATTTATAATTCTTTCGAGAACAATAAAATGGCGTATCGACTGAAAATAAAAAAGCCGATCGAAACAGAAATACACAAGGTTGCTACTGAGCAGATCGACAAAGCCGTGACGGAACTGCAGGACGACACGCTGGATCAATCCAAAACCGTTCATCAGGTACGTAAGCGCTGTAAGAAGATCCGGGCGGTTCTTCGCCTGGTGCGCGGGTCACTGGCCGATGCTGGCTTGTATTCTGTTGAGAACGCTTATTTTCGCGACGCCGCACGGGAACTGTCCGCCCTGCGTGACGCCGAAGTGCTTGTCAAAACATATGATAAACTCATGGATGTCTGCAACGATGATATTGAACTGGGTCTGTTCAGTGACATTCGCCACAGCCTCGTTTTTCACAGGGAACAGCTCGCCGATCAGCACGATAACCTTGAAAAAAAACTGCACAAATTTTGTAAAAAGATGACCGATGCGAAAAATCGAATTTCTTCTTGGAATTTAGATCAAAAAGGCTTTGATGCCGTTACTGATGGTCTGGCGAAGACATATCAGCGAGGACGCAAAGCGATTCCGAAAGCCTATGACGATCCAACCGGTGAAAATTTTCACGATTGGCGTAAACGCGTTAAATATCACTGGTATCATTGCCGGCTATTGCGGAATATTTATAGACCCATCATGAAGGCCCGTGTCGATCAGCTCGACAAACTGGCGACGATCCTCGGCGATTATCATGATCTTGTCGTGCTGCGG
>CAZNET010000447.1:0-2905 GCA_964571885.1 uncultured Pirellulales bacterium | reverse complement strand
TCCATCGATCTGAATTGAACCAGGATAAATGTAATAGTCAGTGCTCTCGCTGACAACCGATACGACATTGGCGCCTTCGATCAGGACATCCAGTGCGAAAGCTCTGACGTTACAGGGGTCGCCTGTGACTTCATACTCGAGAGTAACGGTATTACCATCACAACTCGAGGTTACTTCCACGTTGGTTGCTGCGAAAGCAGGCATTGCCAAAAGCATTAATGAAAGGACAAAAATCAATCTTTTCATATTCAACTTCCTTTCTTTTCTTCTTACTGCGACAGAGCCACACACTCTGTCAATTCCTAATACTTGGTTAATGTACTTTTCCGTCATGATTCGACACATATTCCATCCACTGATTGTAACAGCTTCAAAAACATGATGTCCCGATCGACGAAATTGATCGGTTTTAAGAAAGTAACAAATTTTTCGCTCCTCCATCACCTCCTTTCTCACCTTTCGGTGTTATTCAGTGCGATAGAAGAACTAACGCACTTGTTACTTCTATTGGTGAAGGTCAACTGTATAATACACAATTGACTATTTTAAATCAAGAGAAAAATCCTGAATTCCCAAAAAATTTTCATTATCAGTACTAAAATTTTCGATTGTTAAAAATAGCCAAAAAGAATGTTTGTATATAAGACAACTTTGTATTAGGTTTATAGTTCACATAATAGAGATATTTTATGCATTTCATCAATTTAGTTCCGAAAATTGGCGCATTTTTTTGAAAATAGTTTGGAAATCTGGTAAATTTAACATATGGCAAACATTTTTCAGGGAAGATTGGTTACCGTCAGGATCATCCTGCTGGCGGCTGTATTGGCCCTTACAGCAGCAGGCATCATCACGATTTACTCGGTCGGCCATCCGTCGGAGGGCGAAAAAATTTCAGACCTTTCCAACGCCTGGAAAAAACAATTCCAGTTTGCGGCGATCGCTCTGGCGGGTTTTTTCGCGATTAATTCGGTCAGCTATCGCAAGCTCGGAGAGGCCAGCTACTGGATTTTCGCGGTAGTCATTGTGCTCCTGATGGTTCTTTTGGTAGATAAATTTATCGATTTGCCCTTTGTTCCCATTATCAACGGCACACGACGCTGGATACGGATCAAAATCGCCGGGATTTCATTACCCGCTATCCAGCCTTCGGAATTCTGCAAGCTCGCTTATGTGATGGCCCTGGCCTGGTATTTACGCTACCGAAGTAACTACCGGAATTTTACCGCGCTTATCGGACCTTTTTTGCTGACCCTGCTGCCGATGGTGTTGATTTTGCTCGAGCCGGACCTGGGAACCGTAATGCTGATGATGCCGGTGCTGTTTATGATGCTGTTTATCGCCGGGGCCAAAGTCAAGCATCTGCTGATCATTGTTTCCCTTGCGGCGTTGCTTAGTCCGATATTATGGCTGAATATCAAGCCTTATCAGCGAATCAGAATAAGCAGTGTTCTACTCCAGAATCAATGGATCCAGGAAAAGGCCGAGCTTCATCCAGCCTTGGGAGAGTTTCTGGTGGGCAAAAAATTCAGCAAAAAAGAATGGAAAAACGACTGGGGTTATCATTTGATTCGCTCAAAGTACGCGATTGCCTCGGGCAGAGAATACGGCTACGGCTTCAGACAGGGCCCTTTTATAAAGTATAACTTCCTGCCGGAACGCCATAACGATTTTATCTTCGCCATTATCGCCCACCAATGGGGCTTCTGGGGATGCATGGCGATTTTGTTTTTATACAGTCTTGTCATCTGGTGCGGCCTGGAAATCGCTGCTCACAATACCGACCCATACGGCAGACTTCTGGCCGTCGGCATCTCAGTGATGTTCACCGTCGAAATCCTTATTAATATCAGTATGACAATCGGATTGATGCCCATTACCGGTCTGACCCTTCCGTTTATCAGTTACGGCGGCTCGAGTCTGCTGATCTGTATGCTCGCCGTCGGCCTGCTAAACAATATCGGAAAATCCAGACCTTTTAATCTGTCCTCAAAACAAATTTGACCCGCTTTGAGATTGATACTTTACCAAAACCGATTCGTCGGTTAAGGTATTCGCTTTATGATAAAGGGCTTTAGACAGATCGCCGTTTTTACCGTTATCAGCAGGATCCTGGGGATGGTCCGTGATATGTGCTTTGCGCATTTTTTCGGTGCCGACTGGCTGATGACCGCCTGGACAATGGGTTTCAAGATCCCCAATCTGGCGAGAAGACTTTTTGGCGAAGGCGCTGCGGCGGCTTCGTTTATTCCCGTGTACAGTCAGCAGCTCCATGAGGATCCTGAAAACGCTAAACGCTTTGCCGATACCGTTGTGACAGTCCTTACCGTGTTGCTGTCATCGATCGTTATCGTCGGAGAGATCGCACTATTGATCAGTTATAAATTCTTCGCACCAAATGTCGGAACCAAGCTCGGCCTGACACTGAGCTCGGTGATGCTGCCCTATTTGATCTTCATCTGCCTGGTGGCGATCCTTGCTGGGATACTGCAAACCCACCGGCACTTCGCGATGCCTGCTGCCGCCCCGATCGTCCTCAACATTTTCATCATTACATTTACTCTGATCAGCGGCAAATGTCTGAATATCGAACCACGGCACCAGGTCTTTGTGGTTGCTGTCGGTGTTCTGGTTGCGGGTCTGTCGCAAATTGCTATTCAACTGCCTCCTTTGATCCAAAAAGGAATACGTTTAAGGCCGACCTGGGATATTACCAATCCTGCTTTCAAAAAAATGATACTGCTGATGGGTCCGATGATCCTCGGGCTGACCGTAACGCAGATCAACACACTTTTAGATGATCTGATCGCACTGGGTTTTTCAAACGATCAGGGACATCCATTGACATGGGGTTCGGTGTCCTATCTCTATTATGCCCAGCGCCTTTATCAATTCCCGCTGGGTG
>CAZNET010000446.1:0-2905 GCA_964571885.1 uncultured Pirellulales bacterium | reverse complement strand
GCTGTATGCGCGCAGAGTCTTTTGTGCACATCGTAATCACTTTACTACGGATAACCCTAATGGACGTTAAAAGGAAACCAATTATGAAAAAGATGTTACGTTATATATTGCTTGCTTTGATGATAACCCCGGCAATCGCAAGCCAGACATCGATGTATTTTACAACCATTCCCGGTACCCAGTCGTGGACCTTGAACGGCAGCGGCGGCGCCTATACCATGAGCTTTAGCAATATCATGGTGGATACAACGGCCCCGGCCCCGGATGCGGCCATTCAGGACCGTCTCTGGCTGCCCGATATGACCGTCACCGGCATTGAGGTCGGCGGTTCGGTCGGGCCCCAGACGCTGGTCGAGGCGACGTTGACACCGGTGGTCGATTCCCGGATCCGACTGACCTCTAACAGCAGCGGCGATGAAGTGATGACCGCCGATCTGGGTTCGGGCGGTATGATAAAGATCGGAAAGGGCATTTTTGCCTATACGCTTGAAAAGAGCGATCTGACGAATATCGGCTACGGAGCGGAAGGCTACAGCGGCTATTCACAGGTGATCGACAATCTCATCGCCGCCGATGTTTCAGACAGATTGTTTATCGATCTGTATCTGAGCGGGACCTCCACGTCCACGCTGCTGGACAATCTGGAACTGGTTGCCAATGGAATTGATGTGGACTTCGAAGTCAGCGGCAATTTATCCGGCCATATCAGTACAATGCCGATGATCCCGGCACCGGGTGCGGTATTGCTGGGCAGTCTGGGTGTTGCTTTTGTCGGCTGGTTTAGAAGCAGAAAAGTCTTATAGTTGAACTAAAAGGGCATTTTGAAAAGCTAAAGGAGCATAAAATGAAAAAAACATATACCATTTTGTTGATGCTGTTAGTGTTACTTCTGTCGGAAGGGGCGTTTGCCATCGCCAGTTCGACAGGAACGAATTGGGCGGATTTTGATATCGCCAATCTCGGATTAACAAAGGAATGGCGGGCCCGTGCACGGGTCGTCAGCAATGGCTGGGAAGTCGCCATCGGCCCGGAAGCTTTCCCGACCTCCGGCAATGATAATGCGAATGTCGCTTCCTGGGGATCGGATGAAGATTTTTACCTGAGTTTCAGCGGCGGCACCGCGATCTTTGGCATTGCGGGCGAAACGGTTTCTTATCAGGGACTGGCGGACGTGACCGATATTTATGTCCAGGTAAAATCCTCCGTTGACGCTCCATTGACCGCTTCGGAACTTGCGTTGAACGCCGATTTGTTCGACAATGACACGGTTCAGGACAGCGGCAATGTCAAGCACTGGGTTCATGTCGCGTGCGTTTCGGGTGACTTTAGGTTAACAGGCGTTTTATCAGGTCTGGATGCCTATCAGGGAAGTTCAGACGAAGGCATGGCCATGGATATTTACGCTGTCAGCGGCGGAGTCTGCGAAGTGATCCCCGCACCGGGAGCCATTCTGCTCGGCGGCATCGGAACCGGTTTGCTAAGCTGGCTGCGAAGGAGGCGGATGGTTTAGATTACGGTTTTAGGAGATATTACTGTGATGGAAGCTAAAAGAAGTCGTTCATTGCGAAATGGACGACTTCTTTAAGTAAAAAGAGGTGGGTTTTTAAGGATATTACTTATTCATCACTGAGATATATTTGCTAAAGTGGTAAGAATTAAACACAGTAATACAATTTAAGTTCTCAAAGCAGAATGATGTTTTGGTTGGACTGATCGATTAAAAAGTAAATGTTTGTAAAGCATGTGAGAAGACATTGAAAATACTGCTTATAAATCCCGAGGTTCCCAACACCTTCTGGAGCTTGAAAAAGGCTCTGAAATTTGCTTCTAAAAAGTCTTTACTTGCTCCTCTGGGACTGCTTACCGTTGCCTCGATGCTGCCGGAATCTTTCGAAAAGAAATTGATCGATATGAATACCCAGCGTTTGCGGGACCGCCATTTAAAATGGGCGGATTATGTGTTTATATCGGCGATGGTGGTTCAAAAAACCTCCGTTGATCAGATTATCGAGCGATGTAAAAAACTGAATGTCAAGATCGTTGCCGGCGGTCCGCTGTTTACTTCGTTTCCCGAAGCGTATCTGAATGTTGATCATCTTGTCCTCAAAGAAGCGGAAATTACCCTACCTGAATTTTTACGGGATCTGGAACAGGGACATCCTCAGTCTTATTATACGACCAGGGCGAAACCTGATTTGACGAATACCCCGATACCGCAATGGGATTTAGTGAACATGAAAAAATACGCGATCATGGGCATTCAGTATTCGCGTGGATGTCCGTTCAATTGTGATTTCTGCGATGTCACGGCTTTGTTTGGACGCAAGGTGCGTACAAAATCCACCCATCAGATCATCGATGAGCTTGAAAGTCTTTATGCTCATAAATGGCGAGGGAATGTATTTTTTGTGGATGATAACTTTATCGGTAAACGCCGGCAGTTGAAAGAAGAGCTGCTCCCGGCGATCATCGACTGGATGGACAAACGAAATCATCCGTTTGCTTTTAATACCCAGGCTTCGATCGATCTGGTCGATGATGAAGAACTGATGACGTTGATGACGCGGGCGGGATTCGATTGCGTCTTCATTGGTATAGAATCTCCCGATGAATCCAGCTTAGCCGAATGCAGTAAAACTCAGAACGCGGGCCGGGATGTCGTTGCCGCGATCCGGAAAATTCAGCAGTTCGGTCTGCAGGTACAGGCCGGTTTTATTCTTGGTTTCGATAACGATCAGCCAAGTGTGTTTAACAAATTGATCAAGCTGATTCAGGACAGCGGGATCGTGATGGCGATGGTCGGGCTGCTTAATGCGCCGCGAGGAACAAAACTTTATAAAAAACTGATGAACGAAAACAGATTGACGGAGCCTCCAACCGGCGACAACATGGATTGCACGATGAA
>CAZNET010000445.1:0-2908 GCA_964571885.1 uncultured Pirellulales bacterium | reverse complement strand
AACGTACCCGACGTGGATCAAAGGCGCTGTTGTAGATAAAACTGCAATCAGGACAAAATACTAAATCTATTGGTGCCATAGCGGCCTGTCTGGCGATATCGCGTGTCTCCAAAAGCACGTTACAAAAAACCGGAGCTTTTTCGATTTTCAAAAATTCTTCACAACGGGAACTACCGCAAACAGGACATGTCGAAAAAGATTTAGAAGACATATAAATCAAACCGCAAGAAGTTGTGTTTGTATATTAAGGCGATTCAAATCCTTTTGAATTTCATGACAATAAACGGGATTCATGATAATGATTTTATCCGGCTGATATTCTACCAGAAATTCAGGCGAAACAACTTTTTGCCCCGTGCCAGGCATGAATTTACCCTGCTTAAAAGGATTAATATCCACAACGTACTCTATTGCATCACCGATATTCAGTGTTGTTAAAAACGCTACCCCCTTCGAGCCGCCTCCCCAAATGACAATTTTTCGATCTTCTTCAATCGTCCGCTCAATGAGGGTTTTCCAATAATTTAACTTTTGAGAGCATACCGTTTTAAAATTTTCAAATGCAGATATTATCTGTTTCATTTCATCTTTTATCGGTGATTGTTCTGTAACTTGTAAATCGGCAGGATAAGCGGTTATCATGATATACTGATCGTTATAATCGAGATAAAGGTCGTCAACGGTGAAACCGGTAGACCTAAAAAGCCTTATCAGTGAACCTGCAGCAAAATAAGAACAGTGTTCATAATAAATGTCCCAAAAAGCACCTTCCTGGAGAACACGAAAGACATCCGGCAGTTCATAGAAAACCAGAACATTATTGTTATTGCCTATTGTACTGCGAACGAGTTTCATAAAATCATAGGTTGGTGCAATATGTTCGAGCGTATGTCTGCAACAGACCACATCGGCTTTAATGTCCATGTATTTTTCAGAATATAAATCCTGTATAAATGTAATATCGACACCTTTCGAAGGGTTTCTTTGAGGTACAAATGCAGGATCAATACCGATGCCTTTATTCTTGCCCAATTGACACATTAAGGCCAGGAAATCGCCTTTGCCGCAGCCAATCTCAAGAACGGTCTGGTTACGGATGTTATAGCGGTCGATAATACGCTGAGCCAGTGATTTGGCAAAAGCATTAAAATGAGAAGAAAATCCCTGAGTTTCTTCGTACTGAATCGAATAATCATTTGTTTGAGGATCAAAGAGTGTGTTCGTCACAAAGCCGCATTGATAACAAAAGCCAAGTCGCAAATCACCTTTTGGATAATTCAAAGCCTGCTCTCTTGTTGACATTAACAAACAACTATGTACAGGGATACTTTTGACGGAATAAAAAATGTCAAGCCCCTTTGATTTGCAGTTTGGGCATATCAGATCACTTACTTTTTTAAAATCAAATGAGACCGATTGGGGAAGATTCATCGTTTTATTCGGCTCCTAAAGAATCAGAGGCTCGGGAACAGGTATAATAAACTTGCCTCCTCTTGTACGGTATTCCTGTTGTTGAAAGAGTATTTCATCCTTAAAATTCCAAGGCAAAATGATAACATAATCCGGCATTTCTTCAAGCAGCCTTTTAGGGTCATCAATCAAAATTCTGGCACCCGGAACATATTTGCCTTGTTTATGAACATTGCGATCAACGACAAATTCAACAAGGTGCGAATCGGCCTCCAGAGCGTTTAGCATAATGGTGCCCTTGGCCGCCGCTCCATAAGCTGCTATTCGTTTGCCTTTTTTCTTCAAATCCGTGAGCATCTGTTTCATCGTTGACTTAATATGCTCAACCCGATCACTGAAATCCTGATAGTACTGATAATGCGTGATCCCAACAGTCTGCTCATCCTCAAGCATGTCCTGAACTGCATCGGAAACATTTTCATGTCGCTGAACAAATAATCGTAAAGAGCCTCCATGTATCGCAAGCTTTTTTATATCATTAAGATATAACTTATGTCGCCTGAAGAGATTATCAAGAGATGTTACCGAAAAATAACAAAGATGCTCATGATATATCGTATCAAACTCACGATGATCAATCAGATCGCGCACATAAGGAACCTCTATCACAGCTACTCCATCGTTTTTTAATAAGGCTCTTATTCCTTCTACAAAACCGTTTGTGTCCTCGACGTGAGCTAATACATTATTAGCATGAATAACATCAGCTTTTTTTTGTTCATTTGCGAGTTTTAAGGCCAGCTTTTTTGTAAAAAAACTGCACATTGTCGGCACGTTATTTTCTATCGCTGCTTTAGCCGGGCCTTCCGCGGGATCGATGCCTAAGCAGGGCACACCCTTTTCAACATAATTTTTGAGCAAATAACCGTCATTGCTTGCCAGCTCAACCACAAAACTGTTTGAATCAAGCTGTCGATCGCTGATCAATGACAATACATTATCCCTTGAATGCTTAAGTAAATGATCTGAAAAGGATGAATAATACGGATAATCATCACAAAAAAGAGTTGCCGGAGGAACCGTCTCCAGTATCTGGACTAATGCACAATTTTCACAAAAGACAAGTTCCAGGGGATATTTCTCTTCGGGAAGATTTAATTGGTTTGTCGTTAAAAAACCATCTGATAAAGGCATCCGGCCCAAATCAAGAACAGGTTTCAATACATGATGGCCGCAACTTCTGCAGTTTGCTTGACTGCACTTATCTATGAATTTTTGAGAAAATTCCATAATTTGAGAATCTTTCAAATCAATCGTTTATCACTCTAAAGGTCTTGTCTAAGATACCGTCTTGTATCAATTTTTTTATATGTCCAATACGCTGGTACCGTACTCCCTCAAAATCTTCAAGGGTAACACCATATTTTAAATAGGCTTGATATAATTCCATAGCTCCCTTCTTCACGTTCCATTCAGGCTTAAATTGATCGATCATCCG